>DATKFO010000033.1:0-3341 GCA_035544355.1 Thermoanaerobaculia bacterium | reverse complement strand
ACGCCCTTCTTCAGCGCGCGCGCGAAGCTGTCGCGATGAATCGCCGGCAACTTCGCCCAGATCGCGCGGCCTTCCGCGGCGCGTCCCGGCGCGACGAATTCGAGCGCGGTGATCGTTGGGCAATACCACGTGCCCTGCGCTTTCATGCGATCGAGGAGATCGTCGGGAACGGAGATGCCGTGCTCGATCGAGTCGACGCCCGCGTCGAGCGAGTTCTCGATGCCCGGCCGCGCCATCGCGTGCGACGCGACTTTGTGCCGCAGGCGATGCGATTCGTCGACGATCGCTTTCATCTCTTCTTTTGTGAACGTCGGGATGCTCGAGAGCGTCCCGTCTTTCTGCAGGAAGTACGAGCGGTCCGCGTAGACCTTGATCCAGTCGGCGCCGTTCGCGATCTGTTCGCGCACGGCCTTGCGCGCGTTCTCGACGCCGTCGACGAGTTGCACGCCGTGCGGGTAATCGATCTCCGGCGAATATCCGCTCGGTCCGTACGCGCCGGTCACCGACATCGCGCGCGTCGAGACGACGAGCCGCGGACCCGGAATCACTCCTTCGTTGATCGCGCGCTTCACGTCGACGTCCGTGTACATCGCGCCTTCGGTCTCGAGATCGCGCATCGTGGTGAAGCCGCGCTCGAGTGCGATCTTCACGGCGCGACTGGCACGCAGCGCGCGGTAAGGCATCGACTCGTGAAAGATCTGCTCGTCGTAATCCTCGGTCGTCACGTCGCCTTGCAGCAGCACATGCACATGCGCATCGATGAGGCCCGGCAGCAGCGTCATGTCGCCGAGGTCGATGATTTGCGCGCCGGCGGGTGCGGTGAGGTCGAGGCCGATCTTGTCGATGCGATTGCCCTTCACGACGACGACCGCGGGCGCGAGCACCGTGTCGCTGCGTCCGTCGATAAGGCGCGCGGCGCGAATGACGGTGATGCGCTCTTGCGCGAAGATCGGCGTGGCGAGAGCGAGAAGAAGCAGTGCGCGTTTCATGGCGAGAAGTCTAGACTCGCCGCATGCGTTTCGCGGTCTCGGAATACGTGCGATGGGAAGACATCGACGCCGCCGGCATCATCAACTATCAGGCGTATCTGCGCTTCTTCGGTCTGGCCGAGGCGGAGCTGTTTCGTTCGTGCGGGCTGTCGTACAAGACGTTGTTCGATGACATCGGCATTTTTCTGCCGCGCGTGCACGTCGAGTGCGACTTTTTCCAACCCGTCAAGCTCGATGAGCTGCTCGTCGTCGAGGCCTATTTCGCGAGGATCGGCGCGAGCTCGATCCATTTGCAATTCGAGGTGGCGCGCAAGGAAGCGCCCGGCGTGATCGTCGCGAAGGGGCAATACATTCTCGTCTGCGTTGCGCACGGCTCGTTCGAGACGGTGCCGGTCCCGGCCGTGCTGCGCGAGCGGATTGCGCCCTACGTCGAGTAAAATTTCTCGCTCGCTCATGGTCGAAGTTTCGGAAGTCCGGCGCTTTCCCCGCTACAACACCGTCGAACCGCTCGTCGGCAGTTTCGGCGCAGCGGAGGTCGTGGTCCGCAACCTCGGCGAGCGCGGCGCGCAGGTCTCGCACGCGCAGCCGCTGCGCATCGGCACGCGCTCGCGATTCTGGTTCCGTCGCGGCGACATCTCCGTGAGCATCCAGGCGACGATCGTGTGGAGTCATCTGTCGCAAGTGCCCGACGAGCACGGGAAGTTGCTCTATCAGTCGGGCCTGCACGTCGATGAGGACGAAGCGTTCCTCTCGTCGCTGCAGGCGTTCGCCGATCGCGGCGTGATCAAGCGCGACCTCGCATCGCTCGAGCGCAAGAAGAAAGTGCTGCTCGAAAAAGAGCAGGCCAAGAGCGGCAAGCCGATCGTGAAATTCATCCAGCACGAGCCCGACGTCCCCGCCGATCAGAAGCTGATGATCGAGCACGCGCGCGCACGACTGCAGAACCACCCCGACGAAGCGCAACGCTTCTACGAGCGCGCCAAGGCCTCGAACGCGGATGAGATTTTCATCCATCGCGAGGATGTGGTGGCGGTGTGGGAGTACCTCGAGCGGACGATCGATCTGTCGACGATCGTGAAGGTGTTCGAGAAGCGCGGGTGAGCAGGAAAACGGACAAACTAAGAGCTCGTCCTATGTCGACAACAACGTAGGGCCGCCTCTCCAGGCGGCCCATGTTGCAATGTTCTACACGTCGTGGAAGAACGCTGGCTCTCTGCACTCCGGCCGTACAATCGATTGCATGAACGTACATCCCGGCGGCCAGATCTGGATCCCCTGTGAAGTCAAACCAGGCCCATTCGCCAACGAGCGTCTCGTCCGCGTGTGCTCTGATTTCGCCGAGTGGGTGGGGTTCGTTCCGATCGAGATCCTTCGCGACAGTCTGCTCGAAGGCGAAACATTCATTCGCGGCACGATCACGGACGTGCAGAACGATCGCTTCGAAGTCTATTTCGCGGCGCACGCCGTGACTTCGAACGTGTTTGCCGGATCCGTTGCAAAGGTAGAAGCGCTTGGTTCTGTCGAAGCGGGACATCCTTCGCTGCCTCGATGACGGTCGACTGGTGATTGATCCCGCCGTTTCGCCGGAGAGGATCAAGCAGGTTTCGATCGATCTGAAGCTCGGCCGCAATTTCTCCTGTTTCAAGCAGCCGCCTGCATATTTGCCCGCCGTCCACGTCGACCCGTCGCTCTGGATGTCCAGCGATCTGTGGGAGCATCACGAGACGGACGTTTATCGACTCAAGCCGGGAGAGTTCGTGCTCGCGCAGACGCTCGAGCGCGTGCGCATTCCCGCGGATCTCGTGGGACTCGTCGAAGGACGAAGCAGTTGGGCGCGCGTTGGCGTGACGATTCACGTAACCGCGCCGAAAATCGATCCCGGATTCGAAGGACAAATCACGCTGGAGATGGCCAACTTCGGCCGCGTCGCTGTCGACCTGCGCGCGGGGATCGACGAGCCCGCGCAACTGATGCTGCTCCGAATCAGCACACCGCTTGAAGAGCTCGAGCTCTATGGAACGAGCCCGCAGGATGTCTTTCAGTATCAGAAGGGGACGATTCCGCGCGAGAAATAGTGATGAGTTTCGGTTGTCAGCGGATAAGAAACGGACAAGCTAAGAGCTCGTCCTACGTCGCGAAGCCCACGAAATTCGGTTCGGGATGCAAATCCACGCCGAACTGTGCGCGAACGCGTTCCTGAATCATTCGCACGAGCTCGAGCACTTCGTGTGCGCTGCCTCCGCCGCGGTTGATCACCGCGAGGGTGTGTTTTGTCGATAGGCCGACGTGGCCGTGGACGGAGCCTTTGTGGAAGCCGGCGTGCTCGATGAGCCAGGCGGCGGAGAGTTTTAC
>DATKFO010000032.1:0-3204 GCA_035544355.1 Thermoanaerobaculia bacterium | reverse complement strand
GTCTCCAAAGGTGGCACAGACACTCCTGTCTGTGCGCACTCGGGAGACCCGGAGCCCAGTGTGCATCGGCCCATCCCGCGGGGGGCGCACAGACAAGAGTGTCTGTGCCACCTTTGGGGGTTTAGCGCACGTTGTCTTGCGTCGTTCCCGCGGAAAACACTTGCAGACTTCGCGGCCTATCGTACTCGAGGATGAGACGCGCGCGACGGCCGGTGCCGACGGTTGCGCGAAGAGGCGCGCTCGAGAACGTGTACGTCTGCGCTCCGCCCTTCATCACGCGCGCGACGCCAATCGGAAATGTGAGACCGCTGTCGATGTCGACGAGCGTCGCGCGAATCAGCAGCGATTCCGGAGCAGCGGCGACGATCGTTCCATCGATACGGCTGCTGCTATTCGTAGAAGCCGCTGACGGAATCAGTGAGCTCGTGCGGGCTGATGTTCAGCATCATCTCGCCGCGTTCGCTCATGAAAAGTCTCCACGCGAGAAGTCGATAAGCCACTGCATGCGCGTGTTGATCAGGCGTCCGTCGACGACCCGGAGTTGTTCACCCGATTCACGCGCCCATTGATCGAGGAGCGGTTGCATTCGAGCTGCAGTCGCGGCGTTCATTCGTCTCCGTGCCGAGGCGCACTCCGCGGCATCGACCGTTTCTGCAGAACACTTCGGTGAGGATCTCGCTGCGCAGCTTTCCGTTGTGCAGATCGGGGAACCAGAGCGTCTGCCGCGGAATCTCGATCGGGCCGGCGCGGTCCAGCAGCGTGACGAGCCGCGTCAGCGATGCGAATCGCGCGTCGTGCTTCGCGTAGACGGACGTCGGAATCATCGCGAGCATCCCGCGGCGTTGCAGCGCGAGCTCACCGATCGCGGCGATCGTCAGAAATGCCAGCAGCAGCCCGCGCGGGAATCGCGACCATGTCGCGAACGAGATCGACCCCGCGACTGCGCCGCCGAGGAGACACACGGGGATCAGAAGCGGGAAGAAGTAGCGATCGGTTGCGTACAGCGTCTCGTACGAAAGTCGCGAACGACCGAGACCAATGAGAAGAACGACGCCGAGCGAGCCGGGGATCGTGAGCGCCGCGATGACAGCGAGCTGCGGAACGCCGCGCCTCCAAAGTGCAACGAGCAGCGCGAGGACCACGCACGCAATCGTCGCACCCGCAACGATCGTGAGAATCGCAAGGCGCCGGTCGGTATTCGCGCTCACGGAAAACGCGGGAAAGAAAAACCGGAAAGGCGCGGCAAGTACGAGGAACGCTGCGCGCGGAAGTCCGCGCCATGGATCGAACGATAGTCGCAGGTTCGCGTTGCGCGAAACGATCGAGACGATCGCTGCGGCAGCGGCGATGCTGACGAGCGTGAAGACGGAGAACAGGCCGATGCCGTGCCGTCCCGCACGACGGCGCTCGTATCGTCGATCACTGCAGGCAGAAGTGCCATCGGCGCGAACGAGCTCTCGCTGAGCAGCGCGAGGATGACTGCGACTCCCGCGGCCACGCGCCGCAAGGTGAGGTGATCGCGCTTCGACAACAACAATGCTGCGCCGGTGAGCGCGACCATCATCAACGGCACGGTCGCGCCGGTTGGAAACCAGATCCACATCGATGTGAAGCCGCAAGCGCCGACGTAGATCACCGGCGTCGTGATTCCGGCGCGCGCCGATCCCGCGTAGCGCCGCGCGAGAATCGCGAGAAAAATCGCGGACAGCGCATGAATGAGCACGATTCCGGCGCGCCAGCCGAACGCATCGATGCCGAAGAAGTGAAGATACGAGAAGAAGAGCAGACGGCAGAAGGTTTCCGCAGCCAACGAACTGCACGAGGCTCTGACGAGAACGAGGATCGAGAGCGCTCTCGCTCTGGATGAAAGCGGCGGAAAAACAATTGCAGTCCTGCTCAAGGCGATTTCGATCGATACGCTGAATATGCTTCCGATCCCGGACCGTCATTGCACCTGCTCGAGTGGAGTGCATTCGTCGATCAGGGAGTGCGCAATGGTTCCGTTCTCGATTCCGCGGCGACGCTCTGGTACAAGAGTTGGAAAGTCGATGCGAACCCTCTTTCGATCGAGGAGGGTGGAACGGCGAATCTCTCGGTCACTCCTCTGGTCGTGCAATTCGCCGGCGAGGTGCTTCCATGTACCCGCACAGGCATCCTGCCGTGGCCAGGGGCGGCCGGTCCGCCAATACGACGGAGGCAATGAGCAGGGGATCGACTGCCATCTATCTCTCGGACCTCTCGTGTGTCCATGAGGCGTGCTGAGCTGCGCAGCCGGTGGGCGGGTACGCGGCGTTCAGCATGATCAAACTCGAGTCACGACCGGTTGAAGAAGGATGATTCACGCGCTGGGGTGCGAAGAGTGATCTCCGCACCCAACGACCACTCTGCTATTGCGGCAGGAACGTGAGTGTGTCGCTGTCCGTACCCTTGCCTCCCGACGCCTTGGTTCCGTCGACCGACAGGTGCAGTTTCGTCGTGGCAGTCCCGATTGCGATTTTCACCGCATCCGCGCTCCCGGCAACGGATGGAATCGTGAGTTGATGTCGGTGCCGTTCAACGTCGCTGAGAACGTGCCCGGCACGATGGTCGTGCCGTAACGCATGATCACGATGTAGGTCGAATTCGCCGGAACCTTCTTGCGATTATCCGTGGGCGCCGCATACCGAAGGAACTTGTTCACCTCCGCAGGCTGCTGGCCACCACCGTCGTAAAGCACGGTGTCTGCGATTTCCGCGGGTCCAATCGTCGTCGTGTTGATCATGAAAATTGCGAACGTCAGGCGGATCGGTGAGCTCGGCGCCGTTGTCAGGCAGCTGGTCGCCGATGTCGAACCACGCCATATCGGAGGGCGCGATCGAGCTTGCGGATCCCTGCATTCGTTTCCTGCAGACAGGTGTTTGGCTGGCTCGGGTCGGCGGGGAACAGCCGCCGCTCTGCTCCTTCCGCCTTCCATGCCGATACCGTAATTGTTGCGAGCGGTCGCGTTGGGTGCGATGGTGATGGCGTTCCCGTTGAATCCGTCTGGTATCTCGGTACATCGCTTGTACTTTGTATCGGACGAGCCTTGGATTACCGACGGTCCTGTTCAGAGGCTGGAGAGTCTGCGACGCCTCTGCACCGGCTGGCGAGAGACGATACTGCCGGTGAGGGATAGGACCTCGTTTCGAATTTCCACCTGTCGGGGCGACACATCTTCTTGTGCGA
>DATKFO010000031.1:0-3718 GCA_035544355.1 Thermoanaerobaculia bacterium | reverse complement strand
CACGCGCGAATTCGAAAACGAATCCGAAGGCTCCACGTGCATGCGATTGGTGATGCTGGCGTGACGCGGATCTTCGACGTTCACGTCCACATCCAGCCATGGGAGATGGTGAAGCCGGAAGCGCTGGCACTCATCGACGATCCTTCGCATTTGCATGCGAAGGGTCATCGATCATCGCCATCGCCTCGGGCTTCACCATTTGCCAGGGCTGGACGTGGACGTGTACGTCGAAGATGTGCGTCACGCGAGCATCACCAGTCGCATGCAAACCGCTTCTTCGGGCTCGGATTGAAATTCGCTCGTGCCGACGATCTGCGGATGCACTTCGTCGCGATCGACCGGTTTGAATCCGCGCTTTTTGAAGTACCCCTCGGCATCGCGCGTGAGGAGGTAGAACTCGCGCAGTCCGCGCGAGGCGAGACGGTCGAGGAGCTGGCGCACGATGCGGCGTCCGATTCCGTTGCGGCGATAGTCGGCGTCGACGACGATCGAGCGGATGAGCGCCGCGAATTGATACGCCTGCGCGCCGCCGCAGCCGATCGTGCGATCGCCGTCGCGCGCGACGACGAAAGTTTTCCAGTGCTCGTCGAGGCCTTCGCTGCCGAGGCCGTTCGTGGCGAGGAGCGATCGGATCGCGTCGACGTCCGCCGCCGTCGCGGGAGCAATCACGATGTCTTGCATCCCGTTAGTGTACGGGCAAAAGAAAAGGCCGCGCGAACTGCGCGGCCTCTTCGTCATGCATCAGCAATCACGTCACTCGTGCTCGCTGCCGCTGACATCCGATGACTTGTCGAGGTCGCCGCTGCGATCATTGCGTCGCGGGGTATCGGATCCGCCGCCGCCCATGTTGCCGATCGAGCCGCTGCGTCCCGTGGACGAGCCGAAACCGCCCTGGCTGACGTCCTTGTCCTTGTCGAGATTCGTATTGCCGATGTTCTTGTTCTTGTTCAGGTCTTTGTCACGGTTCTCCATGCATCCTCCTGGAATTTGAAAATCGGTTTCCGGACGGCAAAGTGCTCGGTCCGGTTGCACTGCTCCTCCTTTCGCTCTCCAGAAGTTGCAACGCCGATGCCCTAACGCAGCTCGAAAACGACCGCGACATTGAACGTCAATTCCTGCGCGCCGCTCTCGACCGGGACTTCGCTGACGGACTGCGCTTCGGCTTTCATGGCCATCACGCGCGGGAACGGCATCGGCGGCGCGGGCTGCGTTCCTTCGCTGATCGAGATCGCGCGGCCGACGGTCCGTCCCGCCGCTTGCGCAAGCGCCGATGCCTTCGATCGCGCGTCGTCGAACGCAGCTTTCAATCCCTGATCGCGGCCGCGCGCTGGATCGGAGACTTCGAATTGCAATCCCGATGATGTGTTGACGCCCGCGCTGATCGCGGCCTGCAACAACTTGCCCGCTTCGGCGATGTTCGCGCGTGTGACGGTGATGTTGTTCGAGACCTGGTATCCGAGGATGCGCGGGAGCTGGCCCTCGCGATAATCCTGTTGCGGATAGATCGAAAAATTCGATGTGCGGATGTCGCGATCCGTCGCGCCGGCCTTCTTCAGCGCGGCGATCACGCTCGCAGTTTTCGCGTTGTTCTCGTTCACCGCGGCGTCGACGCTCGGTCCGGCGGTTTGCACACCGGCGACGAATGTGAAACGGTCTGGTGCAACGGAAACGCGCGCGGTGCCGCTCACGCTGATCGTTTCCGGTTGAACGGGCATCTGCGTCTGCGCGAATGCGCTCGCCGCGATGGCTTCGATGATGATGATGAATCCGAGAAATCTTTTCATGCAGCCTCCTCGTTTGGTGCGACGACATGGCAGATCCGAATGACAAAGTCGACGGGCAGCCGTCGGGCCGCTTCTACGTCGACTCGCAGTGCATCGACTGCGATCTCTGTCGCGAAACGGCGCCCGTGAACTTCACTCGGAACGACGAGAAAGGGTTCTCGTACGTCTTCAAACAACCCGAAACCCCGGACGAAGAAATCCTTTGCAAGGACGCGATGGACAACTGCCCGGTGGAAGCCATCGGGAGCGATGGGTGAGCATCGAGTTGCAGAGTTGCGGAGTGACAGAGTTGCAGAGAGGATCGGAAACACGCTCTCTGCAACTCTCTGACTCTGCAACTCGGCAACTCGCTCAATGCAGCTTCTTATCCACACTCACCTGCTCGTGCCAGTCATCCGCGAGCAGCACTTCGATCAGCTCCTGCAGCTCTTCCATGTGAAACGGCTTCGTGAGCGCGGCGGTCATGTTGTTGCCCTTCGTGATCGTCAGGATGTCGCCTTTTCCTGAGGCCACGACGACCGGCGTTTGCTTCCCCTGCTGGACGTACCACGCGATCCATTCTTCGCCGCTCATGCCGGGAAGATTGAGGTCGAGGAGGATGAGGCGCGTGTCGGGATTGCTCTGCAGGATGTTCATTCCTTCGACGGCGCCCGAGGCGGAGAGGACGTCGTAGCCTCGCTTCTGCAGGTACGATTTGTAGAGCGCGAGCACCTCGGGATCGTCTTCGATGGCGAGGATCTTCTGCTGTTGCTGCTGCCTTTGCTGTTGTGCCTCCAGCATGGGTTCGCCCTCCTCAGCCCGCCTCCTTGCGATTTTCATGCTCACCGCGTCGCGGGGCATAATCGCGGGCCGATGGGCATCGTGCTCTGGCTCGGCTGCGGAGTTCTGGCGTTCGTCGTGGCGAGACTCGTTCCCGCCGCGCGCGGCCGGACCTGGATCGAGCTCGCAGTCGTGATCGCAGCCGCCGCGGCTCTCGGACTGACCGCGACCGCGCTCGATTTCGGCGGCTGGCGCGAGCTCGACTGGCGCGCGGGATTGTTTGTTTGTTTCGGATCGTTTGCCGCCGCGGGATTGCTGCGCTGTGGCATCCTGCTCACACGACCCAACGGAGGCTCCTCGTGAAACGACTCGCACTCGCCGTCGCCGCTGCTGTTCTGCTTTCCACCTGCGCCGCGTACAAAGCCCAACACGCCGGCCCCGATCCGAATACGACGCGTCCAATCGAATCCGTGCAGAAAGTCACGAGCGATCCGCACGTCGTCGCCAGTTTCGAATCGCAACCCCTCGGCATGAAGCAAGCCGTGCTCATCTCCGAGCTCGACAAGTACATGGACGAGCTGAAAGCGAACGGCAAATACGACTGCTGCGTGAAACCCGCGTGCCGCCAGTGCGCAATCAACGCCGGCGAATGCCACTGCCGCCAAGTCATCGACGCCAGCGGCCCCTGCTGCGGCGAATGCACGCAATCATGGATCGAAGGCAAAGGCAACACCGCCGGAGTCGATCGCGAGAAAGTCCTCGAGCACCTCGGATGCGTGCGCGAGTTGTATGAGAAGAAGGTGCCGGAGGGGGTTGTGGCGCCGGGACAGAAGAAGGAGTAGCGCAATCAATGTAGCGCGCGCTTCGCGACCTCGCGAATGTGCGCCAAATCCACTCCGAACGCATTCGGAACGTCGACGCGCAACCCTTCCTC
The DNA here is from genome assembly GCA_035544355.1 of Thermoanaerobaculia bacterium. GTDB lineage: Bacteria > Acidobacteriota > Thermoanaerobaculia > Gp7-AA8 > Gp7-AA8 > DATKFO01. The sequence goes on along the minus strand of DATKFO010000031.1, from coordinate 241 downwards.
GATCCGCTCGCGCGCGGCACGCATCTGCCCGCGCGAGATGTGATGCAGGCCCGTGCTTATCTGCAGCATGAATCGCACGAGCGGCACTTCCTCGCGCACGGCCTCGAAGAAAAGCTCCTCGAAGAGATCGCTCGCCTCGAGGTAATCCCCCTGCTCGAAGTGCTGCAACGCTTCAACAAATCGCGGATCGTCTTCGAGTCTCATATGGAGTGCGTGCGGCCATGCCGCCGCTTTGGGTAAC
>DATKFO010000030.1:0-2017 GCA_035544355.1 Thermoanaerobaculia bacterium | reverse complement strand
CGCGGTTTCAACAGCTCGCTCAATCGCCGCATCCTCACGCTCATCGACGGCCGCGACCCCGCGATCGCCTTCCTCGGCGCGCAGGAATGGGCCGCAGTCTCGTTCCCGATCGACGAGATGGCCACCGTCGAATTGATCCGCGGACCGGGCTCCGCGCTCTACGGCGCGAACGCGTTCAGCGGCGTGCTCAACATGACGACGAAGCAGCCGAAGGCGTCGATCGGCGGACGCGCGATGCTGACCGGCGGCGATCTCAACACGCGCCGCGCCGACTTCCGTCACGCGGGCAAGCTCGGCGGCGGCGAAACGTACTTCCGCCTCGTCGGCGGCTATCAGAACAGCGACGACTTCTCGCGCTCGCGCAACGCAGGCGTCGAATATCCGGGACTTCCCGCCGAGTTGCGGCCGCTCGCGCTCGATGAAGTCGAGATCAAATTCTTAGGCGCGCGCCTCGACCATCACTTCGCGAACACGAACGTGCTCACGGTCGAAGGCGGCTACGCGACGCTCGAAGGCCCGGTCTTCCAGACCGGCATCGGACGCGTGCAGGTGACCGACGTCGAGCGCCCGTGGGGACGCGTCAACTACAACATGCCGCACTGGAATCTCAGCGCGTACTACGACGCACGCAAGGCCGAGAACCAGATCGCGCTGGCGTCGGGCGCGGGACTCTACGAAGACTCCCATAACATCCACGCCGAGGCGATGACGAACTGGGCGTTCCGCAATGGCAGCACGCGCTTCGTCGGCGGCGTCGCGTACAACGATCAGGACGTCGACACCGCGAATCCGAGCGGCGTGCAGACGCTGATGCTCGAAGCGAAGTCGGAGCAGCAGCAGAGCGCGTTCGGACAGCTCGACCTCGACGTGACGAAGAAGGTGAAGCTCGTCTTCGCCGGCCGCTACGACGACTCGACGCTGCACGATCCGCAGTTCTCGCCGAAAGGCGCGATCGTGTTCAGCGCGAACTCGAATCACACGTTCCGCTACGGCTACAACCGCGCGTTTCAGCGTCCGAACTATTCGGAGCTCTTCCTCGCCGCGCCTGCCGGCGCTCCTGCGAATCTTGCCGGCGCCGCTACGCTCAATCCGCAGACCGCGCCGCTCGCGCCTGCGCTCGCAGCGCTCGGCTTCGGCCCGCTGCCGATCCTCGCACGCGGCAACGGCGCACTCGACGTCGAGAAAGTGAAAAGCCATGAAGTCGGCTACGCCGGCATCTTCGGCGGCAAGCTGTTTCTCACCGTCGATCTCTACAAAGCGCAGCTCAGCGACTTCGTCACCGATCTTCTTCCGGGCGTGAATCCGGAGTTCGTGCCGTACACGGTACCGACGAACATCCCGACGATTCCCGCGCCGGTGCAGGCAGGCGTCAACGCGTTCCTGCGCGCCGCCCTCGGCACGCGCTACGTCGGACTCACGACCGTCAACGGCAAGCCCGCGCTCGTGTTCTCGTACACGAACGCCGGTGAAGTCGACACGCAGGGTGCGGAAGTCGCGTTCAACTACTACTTCACCAATCACTGGGTGTTCGACGCGAACTTCTCGTATTTCGATTTCGACGTGAAGTCGCAACAGCTCGGCGATCGCCTGCTGCCGAACGCACCGCAGAACAAGTACAACCTCGGGCTCGCCTACCGCGGCGACAAATTCGACGGCAAGATCTCGTACCGCTACGTCGACGAATTCGACTGGGCCGCGGGCGTGTTCGTCGGAGCCGTGCCGCAGTACGACGTCGTGAATCTCTCCGCGAACTACCGCATCAACGAGCGCTTCGGCGTCGGCGCCGACATCAGCAACGCTCTCGACGACGAACACTACGAAGCCTTCGGCGGCGATCTGATGAGCCGCCGCGGCCTCGTCTTCGTCACGGTGAACTGGTAATGGCTTACATGATTCTCGCTCGCGCCCGGGTCCAGCCCGGGCGCGAGGATGCGATGACCGAAGCGCTGCGCGTGAATGCGGACGCATCGCGCGCGGAGCAAGGCTGCTCGTCGTACGCCGTGCTGCGCAACGTGGA
>DATKFO010000029.1:0-5423 GCA_035544355.1 Thermoanaerobaculia bacterium | reverse complement strand
CGATCCGTCGGTGGTCTTCTCGATGAAGTCGGCGAAGCGGATTGCGGGGATGAATTGTCCGAACGTGCCGTTCGGCGTGACGTTGTACGTACGGCTCGCGGCGGCGGTGGTGAGCTCGACGCTTGGAATGCCGTTGACGATCGAGGTCGTCGACGTCGTCGCGGAGAGCGGACGAATCTCGACCATGCCGGTGGTGCCGCTCGTGAAGAAGCTCGCGAGGATATCGTCGAGCGCGGTGGTCGCGCCGGCTTCGATCTCCAGGAACGTCGAGCTGCCGCTCACGGTGCCGTCGACGCCCGAAGGCGTGAAGTTGATGAGGTATTGCTGCGCTTCGGGCGCGAGGTTCGTGATGCGCACGTCGGATTCGAACAACGAATCGTTCGCGCCTTGCGCGTGCGCGACGGCGGGGATGATGAGCGAGTCGGGGATCGGCGTGTTCTTGCCGCCGGGGCTCACCGGCGTGACGAGGCTGACGGACACCGGAACGCTCGACGGCAGCGACGTCGCGTTCGTCGTCTGTCCTTTTCCTGCGCCGGTGTACGTGATTTTCACGGTGCCGGTGTTCGTGCCGAGGACGAGGACGTTCGGGTCGGCGGTGACGATGAGCGTGATGCCGTCGGCGCCGAGCGTGCCGTCGGACGGCGAGACTTTCAGCCAAGGCTTGTCGACTTCCGCGTGGAATTGCACGGGAGGATTCGTGCCTGGGAGGAAGAGTGACTGGACGATGTTCGACTGGATGCCGAGCTCCGCGGACGCGTTCTTGTTCGGCGCGGTCGATTTCGGATTCACGACGAACACGCCGGCGACGTCGGAGTACGGGCCGCGCTCATCGCTGCACGGACTGACGCCGCGCACGCGATAGAGATACTGCACCGGCGTGTCGCCGGCGGTGTGCGTGAACTGCGCGCTCACGTCTTCGGTGGTGATCGTTTTCGCGTTCGAGAAATCGAGCGCGGTCGCTTCCTGCAATTCGTAGGTGCTCACGAACGGCAGCGGCGTCCAGCGCACGCGATACGGCGTGCCGCTCAGCGCCTGGCCGACGACGTTCACCACCGGCTTGTCGGGCGGGCGGCAGGGCGGCGGCGTGGCGAGAACGAAGAATTCGCTGCGCGCCGATTCGAGCGACGGGCAGTTGTCGAAGAAGACTTCGACGAACCAGCGATACGGACCCGGCGGAATGTCGACGGTCGTTTCGGATGCGGTCGTCGACGCGAGGAGATCGCGATCGCCGTTCTCGTGAATCGCCCACACTTTGTACGACTTCGCTTTCGGCACCGGCGTCCATTCGAGATGGACCGGCGGCGTCACCTGCGCGCCGTCCTGCGGGCCGAGGAGCAGCGGGCGGCGGTTGTCGCATTCGGGCGGCGCGGGGATGTTGAAGTGGAAGCGTGCGGATTCGACGGGTGGGCAGCCTGCAAAGAATGCGATGACCATCCACTCGTAGCGGCTCGGCGGGAGCTTGAGCTCGAGCTGCGTGGCGGTCGTGTCGCCGACCGGAGTCGGCACGTCGTTGCCGCGGCGCAGCACGAGCACATAGCGCACCGCGCCGCTGACCGGATTCCAAACGAAATTGACGGTCGCGTCTTCGGTCGCGTTGTCCGCGGGCGCGATGAGCTGCGGTTTTTCGTCGCTGCAATTCTGCTGCTTCGGAATCGTGAACGTGAAGCGCGATGACACGGTCGACGGGCAGCTCTTGAACACCGCTTCGACGGCCCAGACGATCCTGCCGGGCGACAGCGACTTCGTGAGCGTGGTCTCGGTCGTCGTGCCGATCAGCACCGGCGCGGCGCCGTCGGTCGAAATGAACACGCGGTATTCGATCGCGTCGGTGACGGAGCTCCAGAGGAACGTGATCGGCGACGTCACGACTTCGTTGTTCGCCGGCGAGATCAGCGACGGCGTGTCGGTGCCGCAGCGCGGCTGCGTCTCGTTGATCTTGAACGTCGCGCGCAGCGACGACACGGGCGGGCAGCCGTCGAACAGCGCGTCGACGAACCACGCGTAGATGCCGGCGGGGAGCTCGCGATCGAGGTGCGTGTCTTTCGTGATGCCGAGGTCAACGGGGGCTTTGCCGGTTGGGACGACCCAGAGGCGATACGCGATCGCATTTGCGGCGGCGTTCCACACGAACTTCACCGGACTCGTGACGACGACCGGCTCGTTGCCGGGACTCACCGGTGAATTGAGCGTTACCGGTTTGTTGTCGTTACAGTTCGTTGCGCGCGGCACAGTGAAGCGGCCGTGCGACGAAACAACGGACGGGCAATTCTCGCGCGTGCCTTCGACGTACCACTCGACCTCGCCGCTCGGAACGTTGAGCGTGACGCTCGTCGACGACGTTTGCGCGATCAATCCGAACGCGCCGCCATCGAGCGATGCCCACAGTCGATACACGTTGACGCCGGCGAGCGCGGACCAGGAGAACGTCACGGGCGACGTTTGCGTCGAGCCGTCCGCGGGCGACTTGCGATCGATCGAGCCGTCAGGACACGGCTTCGTTTCGATCGCGGTGAATTCGAAGACATTGCTGCGCGTCTCGGGACAACCGGAGAACACCGCAGTGACGAACCAGCGCACCACTCCCTCAGGCACGATCTTCGTCACCTCGGTCGTCGTGCCTTCGCCAGCGAACGAGAAGTCGCCGGAGTTGCCGGTGGCGATGAAGAGGCGATAGCTCTTCGCGTTCGCGACGGCGTTCCAGCGAAACAGCACAGGCGACGGAACGTTGGTCGCACCGTTCGGCGGTTGCACAAGGCTCGGTGCACCGTTCTTACACTCGCTGCCCGTGGTCACGGTGAACGTGAAGCGCGACGAGATCGTCGTCGGGCAGTCGTCGCCGAACAACGTTTCGACGAGCCACACGACGGTGCCGGCGGGAATCGAGAGGGTGAGGCTCGTCGATGTTGTCGAGCCCAGGACTGAGGTCGAGGAATCGGTGGCGGTGGTGATCGTGCCGATCACGCGATAGAGCGTTGCGCCGCTGACGGGCGACCACTGGAACGTGACGGGCGTGGAGAGATTCGTCGCGCCGTTCGCGGGTGCGATCGGAGTCGCGACGCCGGGATTCGTTGGGCATGTGCTCGCGCGTGCGAGCGTGAAGCGGAAGTGCTCCGACGAGATCGACGGACACGTTCCTTCGGAGATGACGTCGACCCACCATTCGACCGAGCTGCCCGGCATCTTCACTTCGAACTCGGTGGCGTCGGTGAGCGCGATCGTCGTCGACGAGCCGCCGTCGACGGACACGACGAGGCGATATTTCTCCGCGCCCTTCACGGCGTTCCACTGGAATTTGATCGGGTTGTCGACGGTGTCGCCGTTCTTCGGCGCGAGCAGCGTGGTCTTGTCGGTCGGGCAGTTGTTCTGCGTCGCGATGGTGACGGTGCGATGGTTCGATTCCGTCGGCTCGCAGCCTTCGAACAACGCCTGCACGTACCAGTCGTGTTTGCCCGAGGAGATTGATGAGGTGACGAACTTCGTGGAGCTCGTCGTCGTGCCGACGAGCGATGCATCGACGAACAACTTGTATCCGCTCGCACCGCTGACGCTGCCCCACGAGAACGTCGCGGGCAACGTGACTTCGGCGCCGTCCGCGGGCGACTCGAGACTCGGCTTGTCGTTCTTGCACTCCTTCACGACGATGAAGCGTTCAGTCGCGGAGTCCTTCGGCGAGCAGATCGTGTTGCCGGAGACGGACGCGCGCACGTACCACGTGATGAATCCAGCGGAGCTCACGCTCACGTTGAGGAATGTGTTCGTCGTGGTCGCGACGCTCGACGGCGTCGCGCCGTTGAAGCCCGCGAAGACTTCGTAGATCGTTGCGTTCGCAGCGGCGTTCCACTTCAGTTGCACCGTACCGGTAAACACGGTCTCGCTGTTGATCGGCGAGATCAGCGTCGGCGCCTCGGGACAATTCTGCTGCGCGTTGACGACGAGCGTGAACGAGCGTGTGTTGACGCATCCCTTCGCATCGGTGACGCGGACTTCGAACGCGAACGAGCCCGATTGCGTTGGCGTGCCGCTGAACTTTCCTTCGCTGCTGAGCGACATTCCCGCTGGCAGTGCGGTGCCGCCCGTTTGCGCGAACGTGTACGGATCCGATCCGCCGGTCGCAGTGAGCTGCTGCGAATAGCTGACGCCTTTCGTCGCGCTCGGCAGCGACGCGGGTCCGATGAAGAGATTGCACGGTTCGCTGATGGCGAGCGTGTACGACTTCGTGCTGCTGCAGCCGTTCGCGTCGGTGACCTTCACGACGAACGCGAAGTTGCCGGACGTGGTGAGGATGCCGGAGAGCTTTCCGTCGGTGCCGAGCGTGAGGCGATCGGGGAGCGTGCCGTCGACGAGCGAGAACGTGAACGGCGACGTGCCGCCGGTGGCCGTGAGCTGTTGCGAGTAGTTGGTGTTCTGCGTCGCGCCCGGAAGCGAATTCGGTCCGATCGTGATCGTCGGGCAATCGATGTGGATCGAGTAGAGCTTCGATTCCGCGCAGCCGTTCGCATCCGTCGCGCGGATGATCGAGTTGTACGTGCCGGGCGTCGTCGGCGTGCCGGTGAGCACGCCGTTCGAGATGAAGAGTCCCGGCGGGAGCGGGAACACGGTGATGTTGTTGAAGGTGTACGGAGCGGTACCGCCGGATGCGGAAAGCGTCTGGCTGTACGCGACGCCCTGCGTTCCGTTGGGGAGCGTGTTCGGAGAGAGCGTGATGATCGGGCAGACTTTCAGCGTGAGGTTGCGGAATCCCGCGCAGCCTTTCGAGTCGGTCGCTCTGACGGTGAAGTTGAAGTTGCCGGATTCCTTCGGCTCGCCGGTCAGCTCGCCGGCGCTCGACAAGGTGACACCGTCCGGAAGCGCGCCACTGGAAAGCGCCCACTGATATCCGCCCGCGCCGCCGGTTGCGTCGAAGCGCTCGTTGACGGTCGCGCCGATGACGGTCGGGTTGAGTGACGTCGGAGTAATCGTGATGTTGTCGCAGATGGTGAACGTCTTCGTCGTCGACGCCGTTCCGTTCGGGCAGAAGAAGCCGGTCGGAATCGTGCGCACGCGCCATTCGTAATCGCCGATGCCGACGATCTTGTCGTCCGCGATGCATTGCGTCGTCGTCGTGCCGGTTGCCGTGCACGCGGTGGTGAAGCTTCGGCCGCCGTCGTTCGAAACCTCGGCGCGATAGCCGCTGACGCTGATCGTCGCCTGCGACCAGCGATACGTGAGCACCGATCCGTTCGGAAACGTCGCGCCGTTCGGCGTGATCGCCTGTGCCGCCTGACTGTTGCTCGGACAACCTGCCTGCGCGAGCGCCTGTCCCGCAACGGACAGCGCCAGCACGCACATCACGACGAGAAGAAACCGTCTCCCCATGGACTCTCCCGATCTCACGATGGAATTGGAACCCGACGCGGCAGCCGCCAGCCGCCAAGTCATTGACG
>DATKFO010000028.1:0-12545 GCA_035544355.1 Thermoanaerobaculia bacterium | reverse complement strand
AAGCCGCGGCAGGTGATAGCGGCTATTGAACGACTTGGCTTCGTAGAGATTCGCCAGCGCGGGTCGCATAAGCAGTTTCGGCACGCAGATGGTCGAGTGACCACAGTTCCTGATCATCGCGGCCGTGACATATCTCCGGGTTTACTGCGCAAGATTCTCGAAGACATTCGGATCCAGCCCGAAGACTTTTTGCAAATTGTCTAGGCCAGAACGCGGGCTAACTCTCGAAGGGAGGGCGTGATTGGTCAGTGACCAGCGAGTGAGGAGATTGATGAACGAGCTGAAGGAAGGACAGACGCTGGAACGAGCGGCGATGCGAAGCGCGATGGGGACCGGAGTGACGTTGTATGAAACCTCGAGCCGCAGCCGGCTGGTGATAGCACAAAGTGTCACGTATCGAGTTTTTGGCTCCTTGTAGGTCCCGCACAAGCTTACGGGAGATACGTCAGCCGGACGCAGACGTCTGGTGAAGAACGTCGACGACCGTCTTCAAACAGATAAAAACCTCGCCAATCTCGTCGTCGTTCAACGTTGCGGCAGGATCGTCGGGTTCAAACAGGACCTCTGAAACGTATTGCATCACGAATGGCTCGTTGCCAGTGGACACAAGCGCGTGGCGCTCTAGAAACGGTTCATCGGCGCCGATGAGGCGACCGAGCTCCTCATGGATTCTCTTGTAAGCAGCAACGATCCGACCGCGCTTGACCTTTGGTGTCTGCGCTCCCGAACTGCGTTCGAACATGCGACAAATGACCACGAACGCATAAATCGCCGTCTCCTGAGCGGCAGACGACAGCTGTTCAGTCATGGTCGTGACGAAGGTAAGAAGCTCTCGCTGTCGGGCGCCAAGCCGCTCCATGTACGCCCGTGCCCTCTGTGCGCTGAAACCCGCAACTTCGCGCCAACTCGCCTCGGCGATGTCTTCAGATACCACCTCATGATCGTATCGCACCTGTAAAATAACCCCGCTCCATCCGGTATGCCGAGGCAGAGTGGTGCGATGCTGAGTGGACTGGAGCAACGCGGATTGACCGTCCAGGAGCAGGTCGAGTGCGACCGAGTCGGCGAGCACTCGTTCGGGGCGTGCTGACGACATCGGTTGCCGGTCGTCATAGGATACGAACGCGGTCGATGCCGTTTTCTCCGATTCCTCCGGCAACCGTCAACCGGTAACCGGCAACTGCTTCAAAACCTGCTCGCTCACCGGCACGCCCGCCTCCTCGCACGCCCGCACGATTTCCGTGTAGGCCTCCGCGCGGCGTCCTTCGCGCAGCAGGTTGAGAATGCCGCGCGCGAGGATGCCGTCGAAGAAGCGCTTGCGATCGACGTCGGTGGGCAGGATTGCTTTCGCGCCTTCGCGGAGCGTGCCGAGGACTTCGTTGACTTCGGTGTACTCGGGGCCGATGAAGCGGAGCAGGTCTTCTTTCAGCGTTCGCGCGAGTGCGGGCGATTTGCCGCCGGTCGAGATTGCGATCTGGATCGAGCCCTTCTCGAGAATCGCGGGGACGATGAACTCGCAGAGCGGCGTCACGTCGACGACGTTGACGGGGATGCGGCGGCGCCGGCAGTCGGCGGCGATCCGCTCGTTGACGGATTGATCGTCGGTCGACGCGATCACGATCGTTGCGCCGTCGAGATCGCCTTCTTCGTAATGCTTGCGGCGAGTCACGAGCTTGCCGTCCGCGGCCCATCGCTCGATTTCGTCCGTGAACGCAGGCGACACGATCGTCACGCGCGCGCCGTACTTCATCATCGTCTCGGCCTTGCGCGTGCAGACCTCGCCGCCGCCGATGATCACGACGTCGCGCTCTTCGATGTCGAGGTAGATCGGGTAGTAGGGGAGCTGTTTCATGCGGTTTTCAGGAGTTTATCCCGATGACGAGCGCAGCGAGGAAGAGGGATCTCGGGTTATCCCGCGGCATCGTGAACCCACAGGTGCTTGTGGATTCAATCCTGCCGGTATGACCGGAGATCCCTCTTCCTCGCTACGCTCGTCATCGGGATAAACTGGAAAATCAATAGATCGGGAACCGATCGCACAACGTCCTCACGTCGTTCTTCACCTGCGCGATCACGCCCTCGTCGCCTTTGCCGTCGAGGACGCGCGCCATCAGCGTGCCGATCTCTTTCATCTCCGGCTCGCGCATGCCGCGCGTCGTCACGGCGGGCGTGCCGATGCGCAGGCCCGACGCGGTCATCGGCTTCTGCGTGTCGAACGGGATCGTGTTCTTGTTGACGGTGATGTTCGCCGCTTCGAGCATGTTCTGGCCGTCTTTGCCGGTGATGCCTTTCGAGTAGACGTCGGTCATGAACAGATGATTGTCGGTGCCGCCGGAGACGATGCGGAAGCCGGCTTCGCGCACGGAATCGCAAAGCGCTTTCGCGTTGCGCACGATCTGCGTCTGGTACTCGCGGAACTCCGGCATCAGCGCTTCTTTGAACGCGACCGCTTTCGCCGCGATGATGTGCACGAGCGGGCCGCCCTGAATTCCGGGGAACACGGAGCGATCGAGGTCCTTCGCGTATTGCGCCTTGCAGAGCACGAGTCCCGCGCGCGGACCGCGCAGCGTTTTGTGCGTCGTGCTCGTGACGAAGTCGGCGTACGGAACCGGCGACGGATGATTGCCGGTGACGACGAGGCCGGCGATGTGGGCGATGTCGGCCATCATCAGCGCGCCGACTTCGTCGCAGATCTCGCGGATGCGTTTGAAGTCGATGATGCGCGAGTACGCCGACGCGCCGCAGGTGATCAGCCGCGGCTTGTGTTCTCTCGCAATACGAGCAAGCTCGTCGTAGTCGATCTGCTCGTCGCTCTGCCGCACGTGATACGGCACGATCGTGAAATCGCGTCCGCTGTACGAGAGCGGATGTCCGTGCGTGAGGTGTCCGCCGTGCGAGAGGTCCATGCCCATCATCGTGTCGCCCGGCTTGAGCATCGCGAAGTAGACGGACATGTTGGCCTGCGTGCCGGAGTGCGGCTGCACGTTCGCGTGCTCCGCGCCGAAGAGTTGTTTCGCGCGCTCGATGGCGATGGTCTCGACGATGTCGGTCGGCCCACACCCGCCGTAGTACCGCTTGCCCGGATAGCCCTCGGCATACTTGTTCGTGAACACCGAGCCCATCGCCGTGAGCACCGCTTTCGAGACGTGATTCTCCGAGGCGATCAGCTCGATCGTGTCGTTCTGGCGCGTGGTCTCGAGGGCGATCGCGTCTGCGATTTCGTTGTCGGCTTCGCGCAGCGGGCGATCGAGAAAGTCGTGTCCCGTGGCCGCGCGCAGCTCTTCATTGATCGTCGTCATGGCCGGATCTTACTGCGAAAAAGTCGATCGCCGCGCCTGCGAGATAAAGCGAGCCGCCGATGAAGATCGAGCGCGTATTCGAAGCGAGCGCAAGCTCGATTGCCTTGCGCGGATCTTTCTCCGCGATCGCCTCGATACCGCGCGATCGCGCGCGCGCCGCGAGCGTCTCCGCGTCCGCGGATCGCGGCGGATACGGCTCGGTCGCGATCACGCGATCGAACAGCGGATAGAGCGCGCGCCCAACGTCGCAGACGTCCTTGTCGCTCATGATTCCGAACACGAACGTGCGCGGCCGCGGCAGCGTCTCCGCGATGTACGGTGCGACTGCGATCGCTGCGTGCGCGTTGTGACAGCCATCGATCCAAACGTCTTTGTCGCCAATGCGCAAATGCTCGAGGCGACCGCGCCACTGCGTCGTCGCGATGCCGCGCGCGATCGACTCCTCGGTGATGCCCGGAAATTGCGGCGCGAGCTCACGCGCGGTGCGTGCGGCGAGCGCGATGTTGTCGCGCTGAAACGCGCCGGCGAGCGGCGTGACGGTCGACTCGTCGCCGTGCACGACGTGAAACGCGTTGCCGAATTTCTGCGCGCGGCGGCGCAGCACGTCGATCACGATCGGCTCGCGATTCGACGTCAGCACGATCGCGCCGCGATGGATCACGCCCGCTTTCTCTGCTGCGATCTTGCGCAAGGTGTTGCCGAGGTACTCCATGTGATCGAAACCGATCGGCGTGATCAGGGAGGCGATCGGTTTCACGACATTCGTTGCATCGAGCCGTCCGCCCATCCCGACTTCGAGCACGACGACGTCGCATTTCGCGCGTGCGAACGCGTCGAATGCGATGAGCGTCAGCGCTTCGAAGTACGTCGGCGTGATCGACACGCGATCGGCGGCGTCACGCAGCGCGTTGATCGACGCGTCCAGCGCCGCCTCGCTGATCATCGCGCCGCCGATCATCCAGCGCTCGCGCAGCTCGACGAGATGCGGGGAGGTGTAGAGACCGGTGCGATAGCCGGACGCGTTGAGAATCGACGTCAGCGTCGCGGACGTCGAGCCTTTTCCGTTCGTGCCCGCAACGATGATCGAGGGATAGGCGACGTGTGGGCGTCCGAGTGCGCGCAGCATCGTGCGCATGCGGCCGAGGCCGGGGCGAATGCCGCTGGCCTGGAGCGAGTCGAGCCAGTCAAGTACGGTCATGTGCTGCGGGTGCGGGAACCCGGGATTCGGGCGGCTGCACGCCGCCCCTACTGTCCACGGAAGAATTGCAAAAACCGCCCGATCGCCGGCTTCATCTCCGCGCGCGGTGTGATGAGGTCCACCATCCCATGCTCGACGAGGAACTCCGAAGTCTGGAATCCCTCGGGCAAGGTCTGGCGAATCGTCTGCTCGATCACGCGCGGGCCGGCGAATCCGATCAGCGCCTTCGGCTCCGCGATGTTGAGATCGCCGAGCATCGCGTACGACGCGGTGACGCCGCCGGTGGTCGGATCGGTGAGGATCGAGATGTACGGCAGCCCGGCGTCGGCGAGCCGCGCGAGTGCCGCGGAGATCTTCGCCATCTGCATCAGCGAGAGGATGCCTTCCTGCATGCGCGCGCCGCCGCTGCACGACACGATCAGCAGCGGCTCTTTCTTCTCGAGCGCGCGCTCGGCGGCGATCGTGATTTTTTCGCCGACGACCGAGCCCATCGAGCCGCCCATGAAGTTGTACTCCATGGCGCAGATCACGACACTCGTCCCATCGAGCTTTCCCTCGGCGCAGAGGACGGCGTCGCCGGTGCCGACGCGCTGCGTGTAGACCTTCAGGCGATCGCGATATTTCTTCGTGTCGCGGAACTCGAGAGGGTCGCCGGAGCGGATGTCGCCCGCGAACTCTTTGTACTTCCCGTCATCGAAGAGGATCTCGAAACGCTCGCGCGCGTTGAGGCGGAAGTGGTAGCCGCATTTCGGGCAGACGTTGAGGTTCTGCTCGACTTCTTTCCGGTAGACGATCTCCTTGCAGTTGTCGCACTTGACCCACAACCCCTCGGGGATTGCGACCTGCTTTTCGACCGCTTCCTTCGGCTTTTTTTCTTTGCGGAACCACGCCATCCGCGGCGACTCTAGCACACGTTTTCGTCGCTTGACGCCGCTGCGCCCGCCACGATCAGCGCGATGACCGTGGTGAGCAGGACGCGCTCGGCGGAGGTCTTGATCCAGAACGCGGGATCGGCTTCGTGGAGGTAGAAAAAGATGGTGTACGCGAGCGTTCCGGCGGCGACGAGCAGCGGCAATGCGGCCCGTTTCCAGTTGCGTCCGAGTGTGAGCGGCGCGATGGCGGCGATCCAGGGGAGGATGAATGCGCCGAGCGTGCGCTTCACGACCATGCCGAGTTGCTCGAAATGCAGCGTCGACTTGCCGCGCGCGTACGCGTCGAGCAGTCCGTGATGTTTCGCGAACAGAATCCACGCGCCGAGTGCGAGCGCCGGCGCTGCGAAGACTTTCAGCGCTCGGATGCGTCGCGTGATCACCAGCGCGACGAGCACGACGATCGCGAACGCAGCGCCTTCGACTTTCGTCAGCACCGCGCCGGTGAGCGCGATCGATGCGATCGCGGAGTCATCGTCGAACGTGAGCGCGCAAAGCGCGATGACTTCGAATAGATACAAAAGTGGATCAGCGCCGCCCGCCGAACGTGCCGATCCGATTCCGTACGCGAGAACCGCAGCGAGCAGAATCGCGAAACCCTTGTTGCGCGAATAGCCGCGAAACACGAGCACGGACGCGAGCAGAAAAACCGGCGTGAGATAGAGCGCGCCCCACCACGAAAACCGATGCGCTGCGATCGCGCCCCACGAGTAGATGAGCGTCTGCAGCGGCGGATAGTCGGGATGCATCAGGTAGTAGTGCGGAAACTGCAGAAACCCGACATCGATCCGCGACTCGAGGAAAAACCGCTGCGCCTTCGGTCCCCAAAAATAAAGCAGATCGCCCGTCGTCTCCCGCGCCGTTGCCACGCCGTAAATCGTGAGTAAGACAAAGATCAGGAGCGCCGGCGTCCCGCCGGCTGGCCTGGCGGCGTCGCGCCGCCAAAGTGCCGCCGCAAGAACCAACGGAATCGCCAACGTCCACCTTTGCCACGGAATCCCGATCACCGAATACGCAAACATCACCACCCCACCCACCACCACCCCGCAAGCGAACGCGATCGCAACACGCGCAGCGAGATCCATCCGCCGCACCGATTCCATCCGCCACGTGAACGCGCCGAACAACGTCATCAGCAAAACGCCCGCGACGAACATCAGCGATCCGCCCTGTAAAGGAACCCTTCCGGAAACCCGGCGATCACCTTGTACGCCGGAGAGTTGAACGGCTCGCCGATCGCAACGACGTACTCGACGACCTCGCTCTTCGAAAGCGAGTCCGCCGCGAACGGCGGCAGCACGACGTGATGCGGCAGCTGCCCGACCGCGGTCAGATAGTTCGAGTTGTCGCTCTCGCGTTTTCCGTTGATGACGCGGAAGCACGTCACCTGCGCGCCGCGCGGAATCAGCGGGCGCACTTCATCGAGCAGGAGAATCGTCTGGCGCTGACTGTGCTCGATGCGATCGACGTGATCGACGATCGTGCGCGGTGCGGCGAAGTAGGGAGGACGTCGTTCGTAGAAGCGCTGGATGAGCGCGAGTGGGAGGAGCAGAGAGGCCGTGACGATCACGGCCTTCTGCAGACGTTCGCGCATCAGATCTCGCGGAACATGTAAGGCCGCAGTGCGTCGATGCGCTCGTCGAGCTTCGAGGCGTCGAGATACCGCAGCGTGGCCGCGACCGACGAGAGCAGCGAGTTGCCGTCCTGCGGCGTGTAGCAGAAGCCGACGACCTTGCGCGGGCTCGGCACGATCAGCGTCGAGATCGGGATCACCGTCTGCGACAGGATGCGGCCGTAGTACCCGTGATCGCGTCCGAACGAGAAGATCTGGTTGACCGAGCGCTTGTTCGTCACCGCAACGCGCGGATTGTGGCGCAGCGCCGACTTCACTCCGTCGATCGACGTGTCGTGTTTGAGATCGAGATCGAACCACAGCGTGTGCATGTACTGCGTGTTGAGCTTGATCGCCGACGAGAAGAGGTTGAGGTTCTCGCCGACGGTCTGGAACAGGCGATGCGCGTCGTGGGCGTGGTGCGTGCCGAACTGCGGATCGTCGTGCTTGCCCGCTTCCGGCGCGGCGACGAACGACTTGACGTCGCTGACGTCATTCGCGCGGCGCATGCAGACGAAGCGGCCGGCCGCGAGGCTGATCGCCGTGTCGACCGATGCGATCGTCTTGATCAGCACAGAGATGTTGTGCGTGTTGCACGACACGATCTGTACGAAGCGATCGTTCGGATCCTGGATTGAGTCATTGATGCCGCGCGCATACGGCGTACCGAAGCCGAACTCGGAGCCTTGCGCGAGAAAGCCCTTCGGGCCTTTGATGCGGTCGTAGTACTTCGCCTTGTTGTCGTTGCCGGCCGGCGTGCAGTCGACGACGACCGTCGCGCGCTCGAGCGCTTCCTCGGTCGTGAACGACACGCGGTGGCCGAGGCGGGCGAACTCGTCGCGCGCTTCATCGTCCGTGGTGAGCTTCGCGCCGCGATTGATCAGATGATCGACCATCGCTCGATCGTTGGCTGCGGGGGTCCGCTTGTGGAACGTGACCTCGTCGATCCCCCAGCGTTCCTTGAAGTCGGTGTAGAGACCGATGAGAGGCTCGCCGATGGTGCCCGTGCCGACGACGTGCACGATTGTCTTGTTCGCCATGATATTGCGGAAGCTCCTGCGGTGAATTCGGGCGCGGATTCTAGCAGAAGAGGTCGCAGGGGAATTTGACAGGGGTTGTGCGGGGGTTCATGTTGACCATATGGGCAAGGTGATCCAGATTCGCAATGTGCCGGAGAAAGTCCACCGCGCGTTGACGCTGCGCGCGACGAAGGCGGGCCTGTCGCTTTCAGAGTATTTGCTCCGCGAGATCCGGCGCACGGCGGAACGGCCGACGCGCGATGAGCTCATCGAGCGGATGAGACGGAGAGAGCAGGTTGTGCTCGGATCGTCCGTTGTCGCGGATTCAATCCGTGAGGGTCGCGAAGAGCGCGAGGCGCAAATCGACGCGTGGTTCGATGATCGTCATTGACGGCGGACTCATCGATGCCTTCCGCGAGCAGGCCGGGTGATCGGAAGGTGTGGCTCAACGAAGAGTGGAATCAGGCGGAGATACTGAAGTAGTGATTCGCCGTTCAACGTGCCGCGATATCGCGGAGCTGGACCAATACAGTGCGATCCAGGTAGACGGCGAACTCGTAGTTGACACGCCGTCCATCGGCCGTTGACGGCGACCAGGTCGGTGCGAAGGCGACGTTGAAGCCGGTGTCGATCCTCGGAATGATGTATGTGGCGGTCAGGATGCCGCGTGCAACACAACACTTCCAGCCATTCGCGCGCTCCGCGCTGAATCCGAACGTCGGAGCCAGGTGAAGCCGGCCGTTGCTGCGCAGGCGCTCGCGAAAACGATAGAGGTAGCTGACGCGGTCGACGTACTCGTGTTCATCAATCCGCCGCCGCATCCAGATGAAAGCGCCGTCGACGTTTGCGATCTGGATATCGGTCTCGACGCCGAACTCGTGATTAATCGCTGTGCGATGCGTGCTCCCGGGATCGTCGCGAAAGGGGTTCTGTTCCATCGACCATGTAACGAGGATGCGGTTCGCGATTCTGGGATGGTCGAGCTTCGGGTTTTCCCGATCGCTGAGAAAATACTGGCCGAGCTGCAGTGTTGTTCGGAACGACGGAAGATTCGCATTTTCGTCCGCTTTGAAAGTCGTAACCTTCACATTGAGTTGCTTGTCGGCTCGGAAGAAACTGGCTGCGGCATGAATGAACGCCGGATCCGCGTGGGTCGCCGCGCCGCGCCATTGATAGGAACGAACCTGGCCGCCATACAGGCGGACGATGTAAAACGGATTTCCCGGCTTCACGGTCCCGATTCGTCCCGAAGTAAAGACCGCACCTCGCTCGCGGGGGTCGATGAAGTCGTTCGCGTCGAAGATGTCGAATTCCTGTGCCGACGCGGTTGCGCAAACGAGGAACACCAGAACTGCAACAGCCGGTTTCATTGCAGGTCGTTCTTCGTAAACTCGAGATCCTGAAGAACGGTGAGGAGCTGTTTTCTCCGAAGAGAGGGCATCAGTTTGTTCGACTCCACGGAGGACGCTGTTGCGATTGCGTCCGGTGCCACGTTGCTCAATGACAGCCTGTTCCCGATTCCAAACAGGTCGTAGTAAATCTGAACAGGGACGATATGGTCGGGCGTGAACTCGACTTTCACGCGTAGGATTTCGCTCTTGCAGAGGGTGATGTCCGCAGGTCCCTTGGGCAGAGGCGGAAGCGTCTTGTTGCATTCGTGCACGGTTTTTTCGGTCGTCTCGCGCTCGTAGGAGAGCGCGGCTTGTGCATCCCGCGGCACTTTCGCAACGTTCAGCAGCCAAAGCATCTCGCAGGGGATGTGATAGATGAATACGCAGCCGGGATGAGCGTCAAACGACTCGCTAGTGGCGTTGGGTGCGGTACGCGCGTACCGCATCGTCGCGGGGTCGATGCGGAGCAACGGCCGCCCACTGATGGGAAAACTCCGGGCTGTTTCTCCGCGCCAGTATTTTTTGCCGACCGGCTTGCTGAGCGTCACCGATTCCGTCGTGCGATCCGCATAGATGACCGTGATGTCGAAATCGGGTTTGGGTTCCGCGGCCTCGCAGCTTTCGAACTTCACCCAGATGACGTTCGTCTCGGGCGCTTTGCCCGTGCCCGCATTTCTGCAGGGCGCGCCGAGCGCCGGGAGCGGCAGGAACACCGCGAGTGCCAGAGCGGCAAGTCTATTGAGAGGACACACGGCGAGAGAGCCAGTCATAGAGTTCACCTGCCTTGATCGAGTTTTGGGGCTTGGAATCGAAAGGGTCACCGTCCGGGCCCGTTTCTTCCACCACCAGCCGGACCGCGACTTCACCTCCGGCATTAACCTGAGTCAGAACCTGGTCCCGCGTTTTGCCATTGAGCCGGCCGACGCTGTCGGCTGAAAGATGGATGATCGCGTGCTCGCCGGGCGGGATCAGCGCTTCATCCCGGTTTTGAACATTGAGATCGGTATCAACGGCGTCGATCCGCGTTTTGTCGTCCTTCCGATCAAAGAGGATGCGGCCTGACTTCACATAAGACGATCGTTTTCCGCTGTTCGTGACCAGAACTCGAATGGTCGGTTCCTCGCCGATTTTTCCGGTGCCGACTACGTGTGTATACGTCTCGGATTGATTACTCAAATAGTTGACGACCGGCGGGATGATGGCACTGAGAACCGAGATGATCGAGAGGATCAGGGCAAGCGTGACCTCACTCGCGGGGATCCAGCGGCGCCAGTTCTGAAAGGTGCCGCAATCGTTGCAGCGAAAGGCTTTCTCCGGGATGGATGCGCTGCAGTGCCGGCATTTGCGCCCGTCCGGAATATCCCGGCAGTGAATACAACGCGCTTCGAATGTCGGCGTGGGAAGGCCGCAGGAATTGCAATGCCGAACGCGCTGAAAGGACTCGCACTTGTTGCATCGGAGCGCGCCGGTGGAGAGCGGCTCTGCGCAAATGACACAACGCGGCTGCGAGTGCAATGGCTCGGCGGACATAGTGGTCTCCATACGGAAACCGATTCATTTGGATTGAAATAAGGACTTCAATAGTATAGGTCCGGCACCCGATTGTGGCAACGTTCTCTTCCGAGAGCCGAAATTTCGCCGCCAAGTTGCGGCACATCGGCAACCGCTCCGGCTTCGCGTTCTCGAGTTGACGCTGTTCCACCGGCTTGCGATCACTCGGGTTCCGAATGGCGACATCGTTCGACGCATTTTGGAACTGCGCCACAACAACTCCGCCTCCGACGCGACGTATGTCGCGATCGCCGAGAAGCTCAAAGTGCCTTTGATCACTCGCGACAAGCGTCTCGCCAACTCCTCCGGCCACGCCGCCCGCATCGAATACATCGCGTAGAATCCCCCGCCCATGGCCACGAAGGCGGACTCCGGCGAGAAGCTCATCGCCTCGAACAAGAAGGCGCTGCACGAGTACCACATCCTCCAGAAGTACGAGGCCGGGATCGCACTCACGGGCACCGAGGTGAAGTCGCTGCGCGAGGGGAAGGCGAAGGAGGGGAATTTGACAGGGGATGACGGCGGGTTCATGTTTGTTTGCGATGAGCAGGACCATTGAGCTTCCCGAGCAGCTGTACCTGATGGTGAAGGCACACGCCGATGAAGCGGGCCTATCGCTGCCGGATTACATTCGAGGTTTGCTCGGTGAAGAGGAGGCGCCAACGCCGGTGACGAGAGAAGAAATCTTCGAGCGACTCCAGCGATTGACGCCGGTTACCGGCGACTTCGATGCCGCCGAAATCGTTCGCGAGGCGCGTGAAGAACGAGAGGAAGAGCTCTGGCAGGCGATTCGCGGCGACGTAGAGAATGATCGTCGTTGATGCTTCGGCAATCGTTGACGTCATCCTCGCTCGACCCTCCGCGGTGACCTTGCTCGATCGTCTATTCATGCGTGACCGGCAGATCGTCGTCGCAGCTCCGGATTTCATCGACGCCGAAGTCGTGGCCTCATTGCGGCGTTCATGGTTCCGCAAACTCGTCGATGAAAAGCAGGTTGCAGAGGCTCTGGTCTATTTCGATTTTCTTCCGATCGAGCGACGACCGTCGCGTGGTCTGGCGCTGCGCGTGTGGGAGCTTCGTCACAACGTGAAGCCTTATGACGCTGCGTACGTCGCGCTTGCCGAATTGCTCGACGCACCTTTGATCACCCGCGACAAGCGCCTCGCCAACTCCTCCGGCCACCGGGCGCGCATCGAATACATCGCATAGTCACTCATAAGTTCGGATGGATTCGCCGTGCCGCGAAGCCTGTTCATGCCCACGTCATGTGCAGAACGATCGAATTGCGCCACGTCGAAGAAAGCGAATACGCCACGTGGGAAGCTGCCGCGTCGCGCGCTGGTGTTCCGCTGAGCGAGTATTTGCTCCGACAGCTTCGCTGGCTCGACGGCTCGATGCCCCACAAGGAATTCATGCGATTCCTCCGAAGGCGCGAGACTGAAGGTCCAAAGAATCTCACGTCGGCGGAGATCATTCGCGAGATGCGTGGACCGATTGGTCCTGATGACGACGATTGATTCGTAGGGGCGGCCTGCGGCCGCCCGAA
>DATKFO010000027.1:0-2887 GCA_035544355.1 Thermoanaerobaculia bacterium | reverse complement strand
CAAGATCGCGCGCAAGTTGAAGTCGGCGAACATCATCAGCGCGACGCTGCACTCGAATCGCTCGCAGTCGCAGCGCACGCAGGCACTCGCGGCATTCAAGAGCGGCAAGTGCCGCGTGCTCGTGGCGACCGACATCGCCGCGCGCGGCATCGACGTCGAGGGAATCTCCCACGTCATCAACTTCGACTTCCCGATGCATGCGGAAGACTACGTGCATCGCATCGGCCGCACGGGACGCGCGGAAGCGATCGGCGATGCGATCAGCTTCGTCACGCCCGAGGATGAGCCGTACGTGCGCGACCTCGAGAAGATGATTCGGAAGAAAGTCGAGCGGAAGCGCGTCGACGGATTCGACTACACCGATCGCGAAGTGCATGCGCATCGCGCGCCGGTGCAAAGAAAAGCGCCGGCGGTGTCGCCGGCGCCTCAACGGAAATCTTGGAGATCGCGTCCGTAATTACGCGCTCGGATTGTAGGTCGCGTCGCTGAATCCGAGGATCGGATAGAAGATCGGCGCGAGGAGCGCGAGGCCGATACCGAATCCGGTGCCTTTTCCGAACTTCTTCGCCACTTCAATTCCGATCAGGATGAAGATGATGAAGTTGACGAACGGAATAAAGAAGAGGATGAACCACCACAGCGGCTTCCCGGCGATTTCCAGCAACACGATGATGTTGTAGATCGGCACGATCGCCGCCCAACCCGGTTTGCCGGCTTTGGTGAAGACCTTCCACATCCCGGCGATCATCAGAATGATCACCGCGAAGTAGAGGATCATGAACACGGCGCCGATTGCACCCGCGCCGGCGGGAATCTCCGGGGTATCCGACTGCATCAAGAACGCGACTGGGACATTCATTCTCCATCCTCCTTTATTACCTTGGGAAAATTCGCGACGCGGCCGCACTCGCCGGCCGTCGTCGCGTGATGATTGAGAGATGAATCAAGATACGACGCAATCGCGCGCGTTGCAATTGATACGCATCACAGACGCTTGGCTTCCAGCTCCGCCCACCGCGCGTACAACCGCTCGACGCTGGCCTGCGCGTCGCTTAGCTCGGCGAAACGCTGCTGCAGAGCCTGCGCATCCGCCGCGATCGCCGGATCCTCCGCCCGCACCTTCGCCGCCGCCAGCAACTCCTCGGCCGCAAGGACCGTCGCTTCCATCTGGTCCCACTCGCGCTGTTCGAGGTAGCCGAGGCGCTTCGCTTTGGTGGGCAGTTCGCGGTTGGCAGTGGGCAGAGATTCCCTTTCCCGCTTCTGCCCACTGCTCACTGCCCACTGCACACTCTGCTCGTAGTCCGCGAAGAACTCCGCGCCGCCGCGGCCGTCGAGTGCGAGCACGCGCGTGGCGACGCGATCGAGCAGGTAGCGATCGTGCGTGACGAGGACGAGCGCGCCGGGAAATTCGAGCAGTGATTCTTCGAGCACGTCGAGCGTCGGGATGTCGAGATCGTTCGTCGGCTCGTCGAGCACGAGCAGATCCGCCGGTTGCAGCATCAGGCGCGCGAGCACGATGCGCGCTTTCTCGCCGCCCGAGAGCCGCGACACGGCGGTATCGAGCTGCTCGGTTTGAAAGAGAAAGCGCTTCGCCCAGCCGGCGATGTGCTGCGCGCGATCGCGATAGATCACCGTGTCACCTTCGGGCGAGAGCGCGCGGCGCAGCGTGACGTTGGGATCGAGCGACTCGCGATTCTGTTCGAAATAGACGACGCGCAATCCCTCCGCGCGCTCGATCGTGCCGGCATCGGGCGCGATCTCGCCGACGATCATCCGCAGCAGCGTCGTCTTGCCTGCGCCGTTCGGACCGATGATGCCGAGGCGGGCGCCGGCGGGGAGCAGGAGATCGAGATCGTCGACGATCGGCGTCGACTCCATCCGCTTGCGCAGACCCTTCGCGGACCAGAGTCGTTTCGTCTTGCGATCCGATGCCGTGAAGTCGATCTTCGCGGAGCCGGTCGTCGCGCGCGAGCGGCTCTCATCGAGCTCGTCGATGAGTCGTTCCGCGTTTTGGATGCGCGCCTTCGCTTTCGTCGTGCGCGCCTTCGCTCCGCGACGCAGCCACTCCATCTCGCGGCGCACGAGATTCGCGAGCGTCTCCTGATACGCGGCTTCGTTGCGCAACACGTCGTCGCGCTTCTCGAGGAGATCGGAGTACGTTCCGTCACATTGCAACAAACCGCCCGCGTATTTGCGATCCAGCTCGAGCATGCGGCGCGTAATGTTCTCGAGGAAGTAGCGATCGTGGCTCACGACGACGAATGCCTTCGGCTCGCTGCGCAGCAGCGACTCGAGCCAGACGATCGCTTCGATGTCGAGATGATTCGTCGGCTCGTCGAGGAGAAGGATGTCGGGCTCGCGCACGAGCTCCCGCGCGATGGCGAGGCGCTTGCGCCAGCCGCCGGAGAGCGCGTCGGTCTGGATCGTGCGATCGGTGAAACCGGCCTTGCCGAGGGCGAGGGCGATGCGGCGATCCGCATCGTCGTCGTGCGGGATCTCGTCGAAAAGAACCTCCTCGACGGATTTGCCCGGTGCGAAAACCGCATCCTGCGGAACGTAGCCGACGCGAATCCCTTTGCGCAGCGCGCGCGTACCTGCATCGGGCTCTTCGACTCCGGCAAGGATCTTGAGAAGGGTGGATTTGCCGGAGCCGTTCGGCCCGACGAGACCGACATGATCGCCGTCGAACAGCGTGAACGTAAGCCCCTGGAACAGAGGCCGCGATGTGTATTGTTTGGTGAGGCCTTCGCAGGCGAGAAGGACTGTCATGTTGAACGCGGAACACGGAACGCGAAACACGGAACGATGAATTCTCTGCAGCATCCTCTCCGTGTCATCCTCCGTGTCATCCTGAGCGGGTGGCGGGCGGACGCGAAGGATCCCCTCC
>DATKFO010000026.1:0-2617 GCA_035544355.1 Thermoanaerobaculia bacterium | reverse complement strand
TCCTGCGCAAGATCGAAACGCACCTGAACGAGTCCGCGTGTCAGAAACTGCGCCAGTGATCTGCGATCCGTCGCATCGCAGGAAAAGAAGCTCTCGGAGAGCACCGATTCACAAATCAACCACGGCTTCGGCCAAAGCCTGGTTTGTGCAACAGCCCAGTCGTGATGCCGTTCTCTTCGCACCAGCAACGCCACCAGCAGGCTGGTATCAGCGATGACGCTTTTTGCCATAGCCCCATTTCTTCAGGTAGTACTTCTTTCGCGCGGAGAAATCTGCCGGCATCGAATCATCCTTGCTGGAGCCGATCAAGTCGGAAGCAAGCTCGAAAAACGACGGAGCGCCAGCGGCACGCTCATCGCGCCGCGGAGCATTTTCAAGGCGATACCGGACGACATCGGATTTCGAGATCCCCGTCGCCTCCGACTCCGACTCGATGTCCGCCGCCAGCGATTCAGGGACACGGACCGTGATCGTTTTCATGGCAAAATTGTATTACACACCTGTCACCAACGACATACAGACATGAACCGCATCGAATTCCGCCGCTCGCCCGGAAAGCATCTGCTGATCGTTGCCGGCTCGCTGTTCTTCGTCTTGTGTGGCTACGTCATCCAGCGCTCGTACCAAACCGACGATCGCGTGATCGGACGCATCGCGATGGGATTCTTCGGTCTGTGCGCGATCGCGAGCTCGCGGCAGCTGATGCTCGGCGGCACGGCGGTCGTCTTCGATGACGGCGGCATCATCGATCAGCGCCTCGGCATCGGTGTGATTCCATGGCCGGCGATCCAGCGCTGTCGCGTGTTCTCGTACCGCGGAACGCGCATCCTCACGATCATGCTGCACGAGCCCGAGACGTTTCTCGTGCGAATGAGTCCCGTCAAACGTTTCCTCACACGCGCGAATCGGCAGCTCGGCTTCGGACACCTCGCGGTTGGGTTCACGGGACTTACGCCGGCGATCGATGAGGCGCTCCGGTATCTCGCCGCGCATCATCCGGAGCTCCTCACATGATCCCGCTGCTCGGGACAGTGACCGCTGCCGAATGTGATTAGCGTGATACGGGAGTAAGCGTCGCAGGCGACAAGGCGGCAACATTTGACCGTGACTGGTGTGCCCGCCGACCCGCTCGCTTTCATCCAATCATGCGTACCGTCGAGATCAGCGGACTCAAAGGAACAATCAAGGTCTGGCACACGGCTGACGGCCGGTATCGCAAGGAAGAACAGGTCGGTCCGTATTCGACCGTCGAGACCTTCGACGGCGCGAACGGAACGATCAAGCAAGGCGCCGCGCCGCCGCGCGCGATGACGGACGCGGAGCGCGCGAAGGCACGCTCGGCGCGATACGCAAACTCGAACGCGATCTTCTTCGCGTTCTTCCCGGATCGGCGGCGCGGCAGCCTCGTCGTCGAAGACGACGGCACGATCGTGATGAAGCCCGAGGGCGGCATCGACTGGCGTATCACACTCGACCCGCAAACCTCGCTGCCGAAAACGATGACGCACGACGAAGGCGGTCACACGATCAACGTCACGTTCGTGTCGTACGAGACGATCGACGGCGTGAAGTTCGAGAGCGAGATCCACCGCACGATGGGCGATCCGCGCTTCGATGCGGTGATCCGATTCACGAAGACGGTGATCAATCCGGCGGTCGATGCGTCAATGTTTCAACAAACCGGCGGACTATAAGTCCGCCGTCCAGGAGCCGCGTTGGGACGGCGGACTTATAGTCCGCCGTTTTTTTTTCGCAGCGCAGTCGCCAGGCGCCGCGTCGCTTCCCAAATCTGTTTCGGTGTGTAGCCCGTGTATCCGAGGCGGAGGCCGCCTCGCTTCAGGTGCTGCAGTGAGTATGCGGAGAGCGGCGTGACTTCGATGCCTTCGCGCGCGGCAGCGGCGGCCGCGGCGCGATCGTTGACGCCGTCGCGCAGCCAGCCGATCACGTGCATCCCCGCGTCATTCGCGGGGATGTCGAGTCGTCCGGCGAGCTCGCTGCGCGCGGCGCTGAGCAACGCGCGTTGCCGCGCCGCGTAGATCACGCGCATGCGTCGCAGATGGCGCGCGAAGAATCCGCCATCGATGAAATCGGAGAGCACGGCGTAATCCAACGCGCCCGCAGGATGTCCGCCGAGACTGCGCGCCGCGATGAATGCGGGGACGAGCGCGGCGGGCGCGACGACGTAGCCGACGCGGATCGCGGGGAACAACACTTTGCTGAATGTGCCGATGTAGATCACGCGCTCGTCGGCATCCATCCCCTGCAACGACGGCAGCGGCTTGCCGGTGTAGCGGAACTCGTTGTCGTAATCGTCTTCGAGAATCCACGCGCCGGTGCGCCGCGCCCACTGCAGCAGCGCGAGCCGCCGGCGCAGCGACAGCGTCGCGCCGAGCGGATACTGATGCGACGGCGTGACATACGCGAGTCGCGCGTGCACCCGGCGCGGCACCGCGTCGATGTTCATCCCTTCGTCGTCGATCGGCACCGGCACGAGCTGCGCGCCGGCGCACGTGAACGCGGCGCGTGCGCCGAGGAAGCCGGGATCTTCGAGGAGGACCTCGTCGCCGGGATCGAGGAGCACGCGCGATGCGGCGTCGAATTCGTCTGCATCCCGCGT
>DATKFO010000025.1:0-6108 GCA_035544355.1 Thermoanaerobaculia bacterium | reverse complement strand
GTGCCGTAGCCGGCGGTGGCGAGCGCGCCGGCGTTGCAGTGCGTGAGGATCGTCGAGTTTTGGCCGAGAAGCTCGGCGCCGTAACGGCCGAGGCGGCGATTGCCCTGGAGGTCTTCCTCGTGGATGCGTTGTGCTTCTTCGATGGATTCGTTGGCCGTGAGCCGTTGGCCGTTGGCCGTCATTCGATCGACGGCCCACGCGAGATTCACTGCAGTCGGTCGCGCGGCCTTGAGCAGCGTGGCGGCCGCGTTGATGTCGTCCCCGCGCATCGCAGCAAGAGCGATCCCGTACGCAGCAGAAACGCCGATCGCGGGCGCGCCGCGCACGACCATCGTGCGGATCGCCTCCGCGACCGATGCCGCATCGCGGCACTCTACCCACACGACCTCGCGCGGCAGAAGACGTTGATCGAGCAGAAGAAGCGCGTCACCGGTCCATTTCAACGGCGTGACGTGCACGGCATTCGCAGGCGAATTCACCTCGATATACTACTTGTCAGTGGGCAGTCAGCAGTGAGCAGTAGGCAGAGAGTGAATCTCCTCATGCCCACTGCCTACTGCCCACTACTCACTCGGAGGTTTCATGGTTAAGGTCGGCATCAACGGTTTCGGCCGCATCGGGCGTAATGTTTTGCGCGCGGCCCTGGAAAGCAGCAACGCCAAGAAGAATGACATCGAGCTCGTCGCGGTGAACGATCTCACTGACGCGGCGACGCTCGCGTATCTGCTCAAGTACGACTCGGTCCATGGCACGATCAGCAACGACGTCCGCGCGAGCGGCAGCTCGATTCTCATCGACGACAAAGAGCTGCGCGTGTTCCAGAACCCGCACCCCGCCGAGATTCCGTGGAACGAGCTGGGCGTCGAGATCGTCATCGAATCGTCGGGACGTTTCACCGACAAAGCGAAAGCGTCGCTGCATCTGCAGCAGAAGAGCGTCGAGCACGTGATCATCTCGGCGCCGTCCAAAGACGCCGACGTCACGATCTGCATCGGTGTGAACGAGAAGGCGTTCGATCCCGCGAATCACAAGATCGTCTCGAACGCGTCATGCACCACGAATTGCCTCGCGCCCGTCGCGAAGGTGCTGCACGAAAAGTTCAAGATCAAGAGCGGAATCATGACCACCGTGCACTCGTACACGAACGATCAGGAGATCCTCGATCTCCCGCACAAGGATCTGCGACGCGGACGCGCCGCGGCGCTCTCGATGATTCCGACGACGACCGGCGCGGCGAAAGCGGTCGGCCTCGTGCTCCCCGAACTCAAGGGAAAATTCGACGGCATCTCCGTCCGCGTACCGACACCGAACGTCTCGCTCGTCGATCTCACGTTCCTCACCGAGGAGCCGACGAGCGCGAACGAGATCAATCAGGCTATTCGCGATGCGGCGAGCGGCGCGCTGAGCGGAATCCTCACCTACTCCGACGAACAGCTCGTCTCCGTCGACTTCAACCACAACGCGCATTCGTCGATCGTCGACACGACGTTCACGCGCTCGGTCGATCCGCACATGCACAAGATCATGGCGTGGTACGACAACGAGTGGGGCTACTCGAATCGGATTCTTGATTTGATCGCGTACGTCGCGCGCGTGAAGAAGGAGAGCCTGCAAACGGCATGATCGAAATCCGCACGCTCGACCAGCTCCACATCGAACCCGGCGCGCGCGTTTTTTACCGCGTTGATTACAACGTGCCGCTGGACGGCACGCGCATCACCGACGCGACGCGCATCGAGGAGACGCTGCCGACGCTGCGCCTCCTCCGCGAACGAGGAGCCGCGCTCGTCCTCGCCAGCCACCTCGGGCGCCCGAAAGGCGAGCGCAAGGAGAAGTACTCGCTCAAGCCGATCCGCGAAAAGCTCGCCGAGCTGACCGGCGCCGACGTGCAGTGGGCCGATGACTGCGTCGGCGTCGATACGTCGCACCTGCGTCCCGGCGAGATCCTGCTCGTCGAGAACCTCCGCTTCCACGCAGGCGAAGAAAAAAACGACGCCGCGTTCGCCGCGGAGCTGCGCAAGCTTGCCGATTTCTACGTGAACGACGCGTTCGGCGCATGCCATCGCGCGCATGCATCGATCGATGCGCTGCCGCGACTCTTCGCGAAAGAAAACACGGCCGGCGGTTTGCTGCTCGCGAAGGAATTGCAGTTCCTGCAGAAGGTCACGCAAGTCTCCGATCGCCCGTTCGTCGCGCTCCTCGGCGGCGCAAAAATCGCCGGCAAGATCGAGCCGCTCGAAGCCCTCGTGAAGCTGGCCGACACTGTGCTGATCGGCGGCGGCATGGCCAACACGTTCCTCGCCGCGAAGGGCGTCGGCATGGGCGGATCGCTCGTCGACGTCGATTCGATCGAAGTCGCGAAACGCATCCTCGCCGCAGGCGCGCGCGTCGAACTCCCCGTCGATCTCATCGTCGCCGATTCGCTCGACGCACCGACGAACATCGCGACGAAGAACGTTGGCGACGCGTTCGGCGATAACGACAAAGCGTTCGACATCGGCCCCGCCACCATCGCGCGCTACGAAAACGAGCTGCGCGACGCGAAGATCATTTTCTGGAACGGCCCGATGGGCGTGTTTGAGAAGGAGCAGTTCGCAAAGGGCACGATGGCGATGGCGCGCGCAGTCGCCGAAGCGCACGCGATCACCGTCGTCGGCGGCGGTGAGTCGGTCGAGGCCGTGAAATCGTCCGGCTTCGCCGATCGCATCGATCACATTTCCACCGGCGGCGGCGCGTCGCTGGAATTCATCTCGGGAGCCACGTTGCCTGGGGTCGAAGTGCTGAGGACCTAGGTGCCACAAGAGATCGAAGTCAAATTTCCGATGCACGATCGCCAGGCGCTCGTGCATCGCCTCCACGAGCTCGGCGCGAAGCGGCTCTACGCCGAGACCTTCGAGGACAACATCGTGCTCGATCGTCGCGGCGAGCTGCGCACGAAAGGCGCGTTGCTGCGCGTGCGCAAGTTCGGACGCTACGCACTCGCAACGTACAAGGGTCCGATGTCGATCGAAGGCGGGATCAAGTCGCGCGAGGAAGTGCAGACAGGCGTCGAGAGCTTCGAGCTCGCGATCCAGCTCTTCGACTCGCTCGGATTCAAGCCCGTCTTTCGCTATCAAAAGTTTCGCGAGGTGTGGCGGCTGCGCGACGTCGAAGTCGTGCTCGACCGCACGCCGATCGGCGAGTACTTCGAGATCGAAGGCGCCGTCGACCTGATCCGCGCCGTCGCCGACGAGCTCGGGATGAGCATGGACTCCGCGATCCGGCAGTCGTACGCCGATCTCTATCGCCAGCATCGCCGCAGCCGCGCGGATCTGCCGGAGAACATGGTGTTTCCGCCTGAACAATTGCCGTCGGCATGAAAGCCATGCTCCTCGCAGCAGGCCTCGGCACGCGGCTCCGTCCGATCACGAACACGCTCCCGAAACCGCTCGTCCCCGTCTGCAATCGTCCGCTGATCGAGTGGGCCGTCGACGCACTCGTCGACGCCGGCGTGCACGACATCGTCGTCAATCTGCATCACCTTCCCGAGGCGATCACGAATCTCCTCGCGAAGCGCACCGACGCACACTTCGAATTTTCGCACGAGCCGAAAATCCTCGGCACCGGCGGCGGCGTGCGCAACGTGCGTAATCTCCTCGAAAACGAAGACGAGTTCTTTCTCGTCAACGGCGACACGATTCAATTCCCGCCGTTCGCTGCATTGCGCGACGCGCGACGCGATGCCATCGCCGCACTCGTACTTCGCCACGCTCCCGCGAACGACAACTTCACTCCGGTTTATCTTGCAAACGGACGCGTCACCGGATTCGGCAGCGGCACCGGCGAGCCGCTGATGTTTTCCGGTGCGCACCTCATCAGCTCGCGTATCTTTCAATACCTCAACGAAAAAACGTTCAGGATCATCGCCACCTACGAATCGCTGCTCGGCGAGATCACCGGCGTCGTCGACGACGGACTCTGGTTCGACATCGGAACACCGCAGCGTTATCGCGAAGCGTCACGCGCGCTCCTCGACGCGATCGTGCGCGGCGAGCTCGCAACGCCGCGCGACTCGCACATCGAAGGCGACTCGCTCGTGCACGACAGCGCAGATATTCGCGGCGTGATTGCGCACTCCGTAATCGGTGCACACACGACTGTGCGCGGCGATGTGCGCGACAGTTCCGTCTGGGACGACTGCACGATCGACGGAACGGTGGAGCGTTGCATCGTCAGTCATGGCGTAATGATTCGCAGCGCTGTCACCGATGACGTAATCGTGCAGTAGCAACAACTTCGGGGTTACCATTCCTCCAATCCCATGGCCACCTCGGGAACCACGGACGCACGCGCGCGGAGGCGCGTCCTCAGTGTATTTCTCGCACAAGGTGTAGCCGGATTCGGCCTGGTCGTCTGGCTCACGTGGGTGCGCCGCGAACAAACGGCCGAGATTCTGGCGACGCTCAAAGACAGCGCGTTCATCCTCGTCGCGCTCTTCGTCATCTTCGCCGGCGCACTCGCGCTGATGAAATTCGAGCTGACGAGCCATATCTTCGTCTCCCTCGCCATCACGAGCTTCATCGCGTTCTACACACTCCTCGGTCCCGTCCTCACCGCATGGATCGCCGTCGCGGTCGTCATGGGCGCGCGATGGCTTGCGCTGCAACGTATCGGTCCCGTGAAGAGCACGACCGAAGACGTGATGCTCGAGTCGGTGAAGATTTGCCCCGGGATGTTCGGCACGTACGGCATCCCGATCGTCGTCGGCTCCACGGTCTATGAGCTTCTCGGCGGTCGCTATCCCGCGATCGACGTCTCTCCGCGCACCGGCATCCTAATCGCCATCGGCGGCGTGACGATGATCCTGACGAACAACCTGATGATGTTCATGCCGGCGCGCGCGTACGGCTACTCCGCGAAACAGATCGTGCGCCTCGACGCGATCGACAGCTCGATCTATTTCGTCACGGTTCCATACGCCGTCATCACCGCGCTATCGTTCGGCGCGCTCGGCTGGGGCGCGGTGCTTTCGCTCGCATTCACCGGCGCGGTCGCGAATTTCATCGCGCGCAATCTTGCGCGCACGCGCAGCAAGAGCCTGCAACAACTGCAACGCCTCGCGTCGCTGACGAACATCGGCAAGGCGATCTCGCTGCGCTTCACGACCGATCAGCTGCTGATGGCGATCTACACCGAATGCCGCAAGGTCATCGACTGCTCGCTGTTCACGATCTCGCTCGTCGACGAGACGACGAACGAGCTCTCGTTCGAGCTCGACGTGCGCGAGGAATCGATCCTGCCGAAAGACCGCATGCCGATCGGGCAGGGCCTCAACTCGTGGGTGATCCTGCATCACCGCCCGCTCCTCCTCGGCAGCACCGCCGACGAGCTGCGCCTCGGCGTGAAGTCGATCGAAGACACCAAGGCCACCGAGTCTTGGCTCGGCGTGCCGATGATCGCGCGCGACCGCGTCATCGGCGTCATCTCGATCGAGAGCTACAAGAAGAACGCGTTCACGAACGACGACCTGATCCTGCTCACCGCGATCGCGAACCAGGCCGCCGTCGCGATCGAGAACGCGCAGCTCTACAAAGATCTCGAAGGACTCACGTACGCACTCGAGCAGCGCGTGATGGAGCGGACGAACGAGCTGCGCGAAGCGAACCTGCGCCTCATGGCCGCCGATCGCTCGAAGAACCAGTTCCTCGCGAACATGTCGCACGAGCTGCGCACGCCGCTGAACTCGATCATCGGCTTCTCGAGCGTGCTGCTCGAATCGACGCGCAACTCACTGCTGCCGCGCCTCTACAAATTTCTCGAGAACATCCACACCGCCGGCAATCACCTGCTCGAGCTCATCAACGACATCCTCGATCTCTCGAAAATCGAAGCCGGGAAAATGGAGCTGCGTCCCGACGAATTCGACCTCCGCGCGACGCTCGCCGCAGTCGAGCGCGTGATGAAGGGCTTCGCGGCGGAAGCGAACGTGCGCATCATCTCGCGCATCGAGCCCGACGTCCCGCACGTCCGCCTCGACGAAGGACGCCTCAAGCAAATCCTCTTCAACCTGCTCTCGAACGCCGTGAAATTCTCGAAGCAGGGCAGCCTCGTCGAAATCAGCGTGCGCGC
>DATKFO010000024.1:0-6912 GCA_035544355.1 Thermoanaerobaculia bacterium | reverse complement strand
CGACAACAGCCGCTCGATGCTCGCGCTCTTCACCGTTTCCGCGATCGCGATTCCGCTGTTCTACGGCGCGGGCTTGATGTACGGCCAGCGTTCGCACATCGCCGTCGCCGAATACTGGCGCTGGTGGGTCGTGCATCTTTGGGTGGAAGGGTTCTTCGAAGTGTTCGCGACGGTCGTGATCGCGTTCCTCTTCACGCGACTGCGGCTGCTGCGCGTCGAAAGCGCAACGCGCGCGGTGCTCTTTTCGACCGCGATCTTTTTGTCGGGCGGCATCGTCGGCACGTTCCACCATCTCTACTTCACGGGCATGCCGGCGCCGATCCTCGCCCTCGGATCGATCTTCAGCGCGCTCGAGATCGTGCCGCTCGTATTGATCGGATTCGAAGCGTGGGAAAACCTGCGTCTCGCGCGCGGCACGAGCGAAGCGACGTGGATTCCGACCTATCGCTGGCCCGTGTACTTTTTCGTTGCAGTCGCGTTCTGGAACCTCGTCGGCGCGGGACTGTTCGGATTCCTCATCAATCCGCCGGTCGCGCTTTACTACATGCAAGGACTCAATCTCACGCCGGTGCACGGACACACCGCGCTGTTCGGCGTGTACGGCATGCTCGGACTCGGACTCACGCTGTTCTGCTTCCGCGCACTGCGGCCGGGACTGGCGTGGAAGCAGAAGCCGATCGGCGTCGCGTTCTGGTTCATCAACATCGGATTGCTGTTGATGGTCACGCTCAGCGCGCTGCCGATCGGAATCCTGCAGACCATCGCCGCGATCGATCACGGCACGTGGTACGCGCGCTCCGCGGAGTTCATGCAGCAGCCGCTGCTGCAGAATCTGCGCTGGATGCGCTCGATCGGCGACACCGTGTTCTCGATCGGCGCGCTGGTGCTCGCCTGGTTCCTGTTCGGAATCATCGGCGGCTGGTCGTTCGAATACGCGTCGCGCCCGAAGGAGGAAGCGCCGCGCGGATTGCACGCAACGTACTAAAAACGTAGGACCGCCTCTCAGGCGGTCCAATAAAAGAAAAAGGGCCGGCTGGAGAGCCGGCCCTACGTGTCGGCCGGCCCTACGTGTTTGTCATCGCGCGCAATGCGTCGAGCTTCACCACAAACCCGTTCTTCTCCGTCAGCACGAGCTCGTCCTTCTGCCAGCGGCTCATCAAACGAATCGCGGTCTCGAGCGTGGTGCCGATGAGATCCGCGATCTCCTGACGCGACAGCGCGAGCGGCACGAACACGCCGCCTTCGCCCGCAACGCCAACGCGATCCGCAAGCGTGAGGAACAAACGCGCCGCGCGATATTCGGCGGAACCGATCATGTCCGCGAGCCGCTTGTTCACCATCATCAGGCGCATCGTCAGACCGGCGAGCAGACGCCGGGTCATGTCGGGACGGCGATCGAGCAGCGCGAAAAATTCGCGCTCCGGAATCGAGAGAATGCTCGACGGCTCGATCGCGATCGCGCTCGCAGGAAATGCGTGACGCTCGAACGCGGCGACGGCACCGACGGGTTCGCCGGGCCCGAGGATTTCGAGGATCACGTCGCGACCGCCGGCGGCTTTGATGATTTTTACGCGGCCGACGAAGACAAAATGAATGCGATCGGCGAGCTCACCTTCGCGGAAGATCGTTTCGCCGCGTTCGTATCCACGCAGACGGCAGAGCGGCTCGAGTGCTTCGCGATCCTCTCCGCGCAGCGATGCAAGCAGGGGAATGGAGTCGAAAGGGATCACCACGCGCGAAGTCTAGAACTTTCGCGTCACCTCGAAGTAGATGAGCCGCCCGCTGCGGCCCGCGAAGATCGAGCGCACGACGTCACCTCCGCGTGCGATGCCCGCGTACAGAATCATCGTCGTCTTCGGGTTCGGCGCGTAATCGGCGCTGAGATCGATCGTCCGCGCGAGCTCGTCGCTGCCACCCGACGGCCGGCCCGCGAATCCGAAACTGTTGTCCTCGAACGCGCCGCCGCCGGAGTACCAGAGATCATTTTTTTCGCTGAGGCGAAGCGTGTGTGCTTCGGCCCCGAGCGTGACCTTCGCCGTTGGCTTGATCGAGAACTGCACGAACGAATCGGTGCTGTTCATCGCGTTGTAGAACGGAAAGCGCGCGTAGATCCGCGGCGTCGGCAGCATCTGGAAGAACGTCTCGTGATCGCCGTCGTTAGGATCGTCGTCGCCGCTCGACACGAAGAGTCCCGCGCGCAGCACCGGCTTTTTCGGCGTCGGCCAGTGATAGCCGCCTTCGAGATCGAGCTCCGCCGCTTTGTGATCATCGCTTCCCCACCGCCCACCCTGCAGCGCGCCCCACACGAGCACTTCGCTGTTGCCGTGCGCCGCGAGCCAATGTCCGCCCACCGTCGAGATCGCGATGTCGTCGGTGTCCGCGCGGCGCACCGCGGCCGGACGATTGTCGGTCTTCAGCACATCGCGATGATCGCGATAGAGGATCACGAACAATCGCGCGTCGGCGTTCGGCATCGCGCGCGTCATGCTGCCGTACGCGACGCCGATGTCGAGGTTGTCGCCGCCGTGCACACGCAGCGAGCCGACGGTCGGACGAAACGCCGCCGCCATCCACGTCGTCGTGGGCGACGTGTGCGTGTACTGCACGCCGTCCGCGGTGCGCTGCACGTGCGAGAACGCGAAGTTGCCGATGAGCCGATGCGCGACGCGCTGCTGCCGGATCGCCGCGAGCATTGGATTCTTCGGCAACGCTTCGCTGCCTTCGATGAATTCGAATCTGCCGAAGCGGAACGAATCGCTCGGTCGCTTCAAGTCGACGAATGCTTGTCTGAAGAAAATCCCAGCCACATCAGAATCGCCATTCGCCGCAAAGTACGAAGCGCCGATTCCGAGTTGACCCTGCGGCGCAGGCGCGATGGCATTACTCGGCAATCCGACCAGCGTCGGCTGCGCGACTTCGAATTGCCAGGCCCATCCCTTCCGCTGCTGCGCGGCCGAAACGCGCAGCAGGTACGCGAAGAATCGATACTGATCATCGCGATTCGGCGTCTCGAAGAAACGCCAGTTCTCCGCGCGCGCACGAATGCTGCCCGTGAATTGCACGTCAGCCGCGATCAGCGGCGAAGCGACGAGGAGGACGACCGTAAGGAAGGATTTCAAGACGTCAATCCATCTTATGACAAATATCATGGTGCCGCAGCTCGCGCACAGCTAAATTTTCGATCCATGGACATCGCCCTTCCAATTCCGATGCTTCGACGCCCCGCGTTTCGCCCGCTCGCCCTTCCCACCGAGCACGGAGGCTGGGGCTTCCTCTTCGAGCCACTCGTCCTCGGACTCGCAGTCGCCCCTTCGTGGGGCGGCGCGCTGATCGCCGTCGCATTCATCTTCGGATTTCTCACACGCCAGCCTCTGAAGCTCGCGCTGCAGGATGCAATGCGCGGCAAGTCGTATCCGCGCACGCGCTGGTGCTGGATGTTCGCCGTCGCCTACTCGCTTGCCGCGCTGATCGCACTCGCATCCGCAATCGCGATCAGCGGCATCACGATCGTGATCCCGATCGGACTCGTCGTCCCCCTCGGCCTCACGCAAGTGCTCTACGACGCAAACAACCGCAGCCGCGCGTTGTTGCCCGAGCTCGCCGGCGCAGCTGCGATGTCATCCAGCGCCGCGGCAATCGCGATCGCGGGACACATGCGCCTCCTCACCGCATTCGCACTCGCCGGCATCATCGCCGCGCGCTCGCTTCCGTCGATCGTGTACGTTCGCACACTGCTGCAGCGCGCGCACGGAAAGGTCGCGGCGTCGTGGCCCGCCATCGCGCTGCACGCGCTCGCAATTCTGTTTGTCGCGTCGTTCGCGCCGAAGCTCGCGATCGTCGCTATGGTGCTGCTGTTCGCGCGTGCAACGTGGGGACTCGCGCGTCCGGTGCCGCCCGCGAAGACGATCGGGTGGCGGGAGATTGCGTGGGGATTCGTGACGGTAGCGCTTGCGGCAGCGGGGTTCCGGTGATGTGGCACAGACTGGCACAGACACTCCTTGTCTGTGCTCCGAGTGTCGCCCGCCGATGAAGCCGGCGGGCTTTGCAATCTTGGCAACGGAATCGTGAGATTCCCCGGGCTTACGCGCCGGGGCTACTCACTCCACCGTGCGATGAACAAATTCGTCTCGCGCCCCTCCGGTTGCGCGCGATTCGAGGCGAAGACGAGCCATTGGCCATCGGGGCTGAACATCGGGAAGCCGTCGAAGCCGGGTGCGGTCGTCACTTGCTCTGCACCGCTGCCGTCTTTGGCGATCATCCAGATGTCGAATTGATGGCCGCCGTGCGGGTCGCCGGCATTGGTCGAATAGAGGATGCGCTTCCCATCCGGATGGAAGTAGGGGCAAAAGTTCGCAGCTCCGTTCTTTGTGATCTGCCGCGCGTTCGTGCCGTCGGCATTTGCGGTGAAGAGCTCCATCTGCAGCGGCTTCACCCATCCGTCGCGTAGCAGCGCACGATATTCGTCGAGCGCTGCTCCCGTCGGACGTCCCGCACGCCACACGATCTCCGTGCAGTCGGCGTTGTAGAACCCACCGCCGTCGTAGCCGGGCGTGTTCGTGATGCGCTTCACGTCGCCGCCGTTTTCGTTCATCTCGTATAGATCGAGATCGCCGTCGCGCACAGACGTGAACAGAATCTTCCCGCCTTTGTGGCAGTACACGCCTTCGGCGTCGTAGCCCGGCGTCAACGTGAGTCGCCTCTTGTCGGAGCCGTCGACGTTCGCCGAGTAGATGTCGAACGAATCGTAGACGCCCCAGATGTAGCCCTTCGAGCGATCCGGCGGAGGCGGGCACGCCTCGCCCGCACCCTCGGTCGTCGCATAGATGATGCGATCGCCGCTCGGGTAACGGAAGTAGCCGCACGTCGTGCGTCCCTTGCCGCTCGACACCATCTTCGTCTCGCCGGTCGCGAGATTGACGACGTATTGCTGATCGCATCCGCCGCGCTCTGCGGTCGATTGATAGATCAGCTTCTTCCCGTCGGGACTGAAATACGCTTCCGCGTTTTCGCCACCGAACGTGAGCTGGCGAACATCTTTCAGATGCTTCTCGCCATCGAACGTCTTCTCGAACGGCTTGCCGGCCTTGATCTCGAGCGCTACGGCGCCGTGTCCACCACCGCCCGGCGCGCTGTCCGGTTTGCGTGATCCGAGCGTTGCGTGCAGCGTGACGTGCTCACCATTGCGGATCACGACGACGTCGATCGTCTCGCCCGGCTTGTGATCCTGCAGCGCGTACGTCATGTCGTAGAGGTTCTCGATCTTCGTGCCGGCCATCGACACGATCGTGTCGCCGCCGCGAATGCCCGCCTTGTCGGCAGGACCGCCGGGACGCACGTCCGCAAGCTTCACGCCGCCGCCGGACGATTCCATCGCGCTGTAGTCCGGGACGGTTCCGAGGTAGGCGCCGTAGCCGCGGCTGTCTCCTTCCATCGCGGGCGCGGCGGCGATCGCGCGCGTGTATTTCGGATTCGTCTCGCCATTCGCGATCGATGCCGCGACGCGCGCGGTCATCTCCGCGACGTGTTCCGCGCCGGCGAAGTTGACGAAGTCGGCATCGTCTTCAGGCGTGTGATAGCGATCATGAGTCCCGGTGAAAAAGTGAATGACCGGAATCTGTTTCGCGTAAAACGATGTCTGATCGGACGGACCGTAGCCATCGCCGCTCGCCGCGACTTTCAATTTCAATTCGCCGCCGACGCGCTCGATGAGCGGCTTCCATTCAGGCGCGGTCTCGCTGCCGAGCGCGATGAGCTTGTCGTCGCGCAGCGCGCCGACCATGTCGAGGTTGATCATCGCGACGATCTTGTCGAGCGGCACAGGCGAATGCGCGACGAGATACGACGAGCCGCCGAGTCCCGTTTCTTCCGCGGAGAAAAGCGTGATGAGGACGGTGCGGCGATCGTTCGCATTCGCGAGCAGCGTGCGAAGACGATCCGCGGCGACGAGCACCGCAGCAGTGCCGGACGCGTTGTCATCCGCGCCGTTATGAATCGCTTTGACGTTGGGCTTGAGTGAGCCCTGACCGCCGTATCCGAGGTGGTCGTAGTGGGCGCCGACGACGACGATTTCGTTTGCGAGCTTGCCTTTGCCGGGGATGACGCCGGCGACGTTCTCCGCGTCGGCGTAGCTCGCCTTCACGTCGACGTTGCCTTTGATCTTCACGCCGAGCGCGCGCGAACGTGGCTTGAGATCGGTGTCGACGTCTTTCTGAAATTGCGCGAGGTCGATCCACTTCTGCGCGACCGACGTCTTCACTTGGATCACCGGAATGCCGGCGGGTGATTCGGGACCGTCGTTCGCGAGTGCGGGGAGTTTGTCTTTCTCTTCATCCTGCAGCGGACCGGTGACGAAGATGACGGCGGCGGCGCCGCGCTCACGCGCCTGCAGAACTTTGTAGCGCAAAGCGGACCAGCGGCTCGGACGCTTTCCGTCGAACGGCGATTTCTCGTCACGCTCCTGCGGCTCGTAGCGAAGGATCAAAACGACTTTGCCTTTGAGATCGAGCCCTTCGAGCTCGCGATAATTCAGCGGCGGCGCCTCGATGCCGTAGCCCGCGAACACGAGCTCACCATCGAACGCACCGGCGCTCGAGAATCCGAGCGGCGTCCAATCGTCTTTCGCGAGATCGTCGATGGAGTTGTTCGCACCGAGCGCGACGCCGGTCTTCACTGGAAATTTCTGGCGATACGACTTCCCGAACACCGGCTGCAGCTTCTTCGCCTTGAGCTGCGCCTCGATGTAGGTCGCTGCTTTTTCGAGACCCTTCGTGCCGAGGCCGCGGCCTTCGTAGCCATCAGAGGCGAGCGTGCGGATGTGGTTTTCGAGCGGCGTTGCGGCAACGAGCGAACCAACACTCAAGAACCACCATGCAACGAAGATCGTCATGTAGGGGCGGCCTGCGGCCGCCCGAA
>DATKFO010000023.1:0-2257 GCA_035544355.1 Thermoanaerobaculia bacterium | reverse complement strand
GCGGCCCGCCCTCGCGGAAATCGTGCTGCGGTCGCAGCCCGCAACTCCTGGCGGCATGGCCGCAGCACTCCAGATAGGCGTCGCGCGCTTACACTTCTGCCATGAACAAACTGCAGGACGAAGTCGTCCAACTCACCGCTGACGAAGAGGAAGAGCTCAGCGTCGCTCTCGACGAAATTCGTCGCGGTCATTTCGTTGATGGATGGCAGCTCTTGGCTGAGCTGAAGGAATCAAGCGGCGGACTCTAAGTCCGCCGCACTCCACATCAGTTGATTCGTCTCCGCGCGCTCACTTCCGACGTGTTTCCCCGCGCGTCGATCGACACGGCGGAGAATGCGCGGCCGGTGACTTCGATGCCGGCGCTTTCGAGGACGTCGCGGCCCCAGATCTCGAAGTCGACGGCGCTTCGTTCGATCTCGCGCTGTTCGTTCGTTCGCGCGAAGGGGAAGCTTGCTTCGAAGCGGCCGTCGGCGTCGGCTTTCGTCGCGCCGACGTAGTTGAACTCGCCGATCGACGGCGCCATCTTGTCTTCGGTTTTGTCCTGAATCGCGACGGTCTCGCCGGGCTCGACGTCTTTCGTCTTGCGGATCATCGCCAGGTCGGATTTTTTCTTCTCGCGCACTTCGGTCGTCACGAACGACTGGTAGATCTCGACCGCGTGGTTCGGACAGGTGCGGCCGCGGATGATCACGCGCTCTTTGCCGCCTTCGACTTCGACGAGGTGCACGTCATCGACCACCGGCGGTGCAACGCCTGCGGCCGTGTTTTCGCCGCACGATGCGGCGCCGGCTGCGAGCATGTTCGGCACGCCGTTGCGATAGATCGAGATCGGGCGTCCGCCGTTTTCGTTGTACCAGTTCGCGGTGATGCGGTTCTCGCGCGGGATGAGCGAGTCGGTGCCCGCGGCGATCACGCCGCCGATGCGGTTCCACATGATCGCGCAGTGCGTGACGAGGTTGTTCGCGGCGCCGGGCGAAAGGATCACGCCGGCGAGGTTGCCGCTGATCGTCGAGGTCTCGATGGTGTTGTTGCGCGCCGGCTTGCCGTCGGGCGAGCCGATGATGATGCCGGCGCCGTCGTTCGCGGAGATCCACGACGAGCGAAGGGTCGAGCCGTCCGCGATGAGTGCGACGCCCGCGCCCGTGGTCGGCGTGCCGCAGCGGCTGACCTGCATGCGCTCGCCGTCGAGCTTCGCTTCGGTCGTCGCGATCGCGACGCCGGCCGTGGTCTGGTCGGTCGCGAAGAGTCCGCGGATCGTCGTCGTGCCGCGCTCGATCTGCACGCCGACTTCGCCGGTGACGCCGGCGGGATTCGAATCGGGCTCGGAGCCGACGATGACGTCCTGGATCTGCGCGTCGGCGCGCATCACGATCGACACGCGCGCGCCGTACGTCGCGAACATGCGCAGCGTGCAGTGGCCCGTGCAGGCGATGCCTTCATCGCCGACGGTGATGATCTCGAGCTCCGGCTTCGGCTGCCGCGACTCGTTGTTGCTGACGTCGCCCGCATCGACCGTTCCGCGCTCGCCGATGCGGCCGGGATTCACGTCGACGATCGAGGACGACGAGAGAAAGTTGTACGCAGTGCCGTCGATGGTCGTGTCGTCGTCGCGAAGCTCGGGCAGCGCGCGCGCGACGTGAATGGTCCACCAGCGCGGCGGGATGCTGAGGAGGATGCCGGGCGGCGTGGGCTCCGGCGCGGGCTGCAGCGGAACGAAGCGCATTGTGTTTGCGCCGCTGATCGCATTCGCGTTGACGAGGAATTGCCGCAGCGATCCCTGCAGCGGTTTGTCGTCGGAAGGGGAGTCGTCCGTCGTCGTGACGACGTTGAAGCTGAATCCGAAATCGGCGTCGCTGACGTTTGCGCTCGCGCTGACGTGCGCGACGTGCCGCGACGTCGTGAGCGTCGATGCGTCATCGGACGTGATCGCGATGCGGCCGCCGAAGCACGGTCCCGCGATCGAGTTCGTGCGCGTGGTGCCGTCGATCTGGATGCACTGCGCGCCCGTCGGTCCGTACGTTTGATTCGGCCACGCGCCGGAGCGAACCGAGCGCGAGTCGACGACGATCCAGTAATCGCCCGCATCGACGGTGAAGGTGTAGCGGCCCGCGGCGTTCGTCTGTTTCGTCGCGAGCGCAGCACCGCCGTCGCTGTAGAGCTTCACGGAGACACCGGAGAGCGGTGCGAAGTACGTCGGTAGCGCGAGCGCGGGACGGTCTTCGTAGACCGTGCCGCCGATCGTCAATGCCGAAACCGG
>DATKFO010000022.1:0-3305 GCA_035544355.1 Thermoanaerobaculia bacterium | reverse complement strand
AAGGATCCCCTCCGCTGATACGAGACTCGCTCCGTCGGCAGGGGGATCCTTCGCACCCACGCCACCACCCGCTCAGGACGACACTCATCGCGCGAACACTGCCGTAAATCACGCCGGCAATTCGAACGCGCGTCCCACGATCGTCGGATCCACCGTGCGGTCGAGGTACTCCCACACCGCCAATGCATCAGGATGATTCGCGATCGGCGGCGCAACCGCGCGCGTTGCGGGATCCGCGATCAAGAGCCGCGCGCGGCGGTACCAGTGCATCGCCTCCTCGGGATTGAGGCGCAGTTCTTCGCGCACGCCCTGGATCAACAAGTACTGCTCCGCGGGCACGCCCGTCGCCTCGATGTTGCGGAATGACGGTGCGAGCTGGCGTGCACGCGCGCGCATGATCTTCAGCTTCAGGCGCAGCGACATCATGTCGAGCGAGCCGTATCCCATCTCGCACAGCTGGCCGATTGCGAGGCGCATGAGCTCCGGTTTTTCGTTGATGAAGAGGCCCGCGTGAAAGGTGCGCGCGTTTGCGCCTTTGATCGCCTTGAGTCCCGACCAGGCGACTTGCGCGATCACGGAGACGCTCGTCTCCGCCGACGGCACATGAAACGACAGCGTTCCGCTCGCGCCGCGCTGGAGCTCCTGCTGCGTTTCGATGCGTGCGCCGCGCGCGGAGAGGTTGTCGATCGTCACCGCGCGATCGCCGAAGCGGGCGTCAATCGACGGCAGGATGTGAAAGCGATCCGTGGAGCGCAATTCTTCGATGCGATTCGTGCGGTGCGACTGCTGGAGCTGCGCGAGGAAGGAGTTGACGACCTCGGGAGCGCCGTACGTGCGAACTCCCGAAACAAAGCGTCCCGGCGTCGCGGAATCGGCCTGCGTCCAGACGACGACCGCTTCGAGCAGTACGCCCGCGGGTTTGCTCTCCACCGGCAGCTTGAGGATCGACTTCATCCCCGCCTCGAGCGGATTTTCGTGGCGAAAACGGGCTCCTTTCGCCGAAATATCGCAAATTGCGACTGCCGAGGCGCCGAACGTCGCCGTCAGCGGCGGCGCGAGAATGAAGCGCTCAGCCGTGCGCAAATTGCGTGCAGCAGCTTCGTACATTGGATTGTCCGCGTGACGGAAAGATTACCCCGCCGCGATCGTGCCG
This sequence comes from Thermoanaerobaculia bacterium, assembly GCA_035544355.1. GTDB lineage: Bacteria > Acidobacteriota > Thermoanaerobaculia > Gp7-AA8 > Gp7-AA8 > DATKFO01. Next base: position 2,152 of record DATKFO010000022.1, on the reverse strand, counting down.
CAAAGGCCGCACCGCACTTGTGATATGGCTCACGAAGAAGGAGCACCGTCATGGAACGGCAATACGACATCATCACGTTCGACTGCTACGGCACGCTGATCGATTGGGAAGGCGGCATCAGCGACGCGTTTCTGCGCGCCGCGCGCGAGGACGGCATCGATCTTCGCCGCGAGGAGATCCTCAAGGCGTACGCGCTCATCGAGCCCGTCGTCGAGCGCGAGCGTTATCGCACGTACAAAGAAGTTCTCACCGAAACCGCAGGCCGCGTCGCCCACGCCCTCGGATGGCCGCTCGCGTACGAGCGCGCGACGTTTCTCATCAGCAGCCTGCCGCAGTGGAAACCGTTCGCCGACACGAATCCCGCGCTCGAACGATTGCGCAACGCGGGCTACAAGCTCGGCATCCTCTCGAACATCGACGACGATCTGCTCGCGTCGACGCGAAAGCACTTCACCGTCGATTTCGATCTCATCATCACCGCGCAGCAAGTGCACTCGTACAAACCGGGTCACGCGCATTGGATCGCGGCGCGCGAGCGCATCGGCAACGCGCGCTGGCTGCACGCCGCGCAGAGCAACTATCACGACGTCGTCCCGACAAACGCACTCGGCATCGCGAACGCGTGGGTGAACCGTCACGGCGAAACGGCGCTGCCGAACGGCACACCCACGCACGAAGTGCGCAATCTGGCGGGACTCGCGGACTTGCTCGCTGGGATGGACTTATAGTCCGCCGATTTTTGCGCGAGGCGGCGGACTATAAGTCCGCCGTCCGGTTGCTGCACCCGTAGCCGCCGCTCTGCACTGTTACAACCTCTCGACGATCATCGCGGCCGCCTCGCCGCCGCCGATGCAAATCGCGGCAAGACCGCGTTTCAGTCCGCGCTCTTCGAGCGCATGAATGAGCGTGACGAGAATGCGTGCGCCGCTCGAGCCGATCGGATGTCCGAGGGCGACCGCGCCGCCGTAGATGTTCATCTTGTCGAGCGGAATCTTCGCGTCCTTGTGCGCCGCGAGCGCGACCGCTGCGAAGGCTTCGTTGATTTCGAAGAGATCGATGTCGTCGACGGTCATGTTCGCGCGGCGCAACACGATGTCGATCGCCTTCGCCGGCGCGGTCGTGAACCATTCCGGCTCCTGCGCCGCCGTCGACTGCGCGACGATGCGCGCGATCGGCTTGAGTCCCTTCTCCTGCGCGCAATCGGCCGACGTCACGACAAGCGCCGCGGCGCCGTCGTTGATCTTCGATGCATTCGCAGCGGTCACTGTTCCGCCTTCGCGCTGAAACGCAGGTTTCAACGTCGACATCTTGTCGAGCGGTGCGGAGAACGGCTCTTCGTCGTCGATGACGACCGATTTGCCCTTCTTGCCCTGGATCTCGACGACCGCGATTTCCTTTTTGAACTTGCCGGTCTTGATCGCGTCCTGCGCGCGGCGATACGACTCCTTCGCGAAGTCGTCCTGTTGCTCGCGCGTGAAGCCGTACGTCTGCACGCACGTCTCCGCGCAGTTGCCCATGTGCTTGTCGCCGTACGGATCCCAGAGACCGTCGTGGATCATCACGTCGATCATCTTGCCGTTGCCCATGCGATAGCCGTTGCGTGCCTGCGTGAGCGCGTACGGCGCGTTCGACATCGACTCCATGCCGCCCGCGATCGCGAGGTCATATTCGCCGCAGCGGATGTCGTTCGCGGCGTACATCACCGCCTTCATCCCCGAGCCGCAGACCTTGTTGACCGTAACTGCTCCGGCGCTCACCGGAATGCCCGCGCCGATGCCCGCCTGCCGCGCCGGCGCCTGGCCGACCGCCGCCTGCAGCACGTTGCCCATGATCACCTGCTCGATCTGGTCTGCCGATACGCCCGAGTTTTCCAGCGCGCAGCGGATGGCGATCGACCCCAGCTTCGGCGCCGCCATCGACGAAAGTGTTCCCTGAAACGATCCGATCGGCGTGCGTGCGCCGCCGAGAATGACGATGTCTTTCATGTCTCTCCTTGTACTTCATCTGCGGATGTCTGCGCCATCTGCGGATTCACTTCTTATCCGCAGATGACGCAGATGTCCGCAGATGGATATGATCCAACGCCCGATAGGAGCCCTTTATGTCAATCACCGCCATCACGGACCGGCGCGTCCACATCCAGCCCACCGAC
>DATKFO010000021.1:0-6522 GCA_035544355.1 Thermoanaerobaculia bacterium | reverse complement strand
CCTCCGCTGACACGAGACGCGCTCCGTCGGCAGGGGATCCTTCGCACCCTCCCGCGCCCGCTCAGGATGACAGCGGGTTGATTTTCCATCGCTGTAGACTGGCGCTCATGCGTCACGCTGCCGCACTCCTCCTGTTCGTCGCCCTTCCCGTCGTCGCCGCGGGGAAGGACTCCGTCTGGTACATGGCGAAGCTGGCTGGCTCGAAGAAGGTCTACACCATCGACGAGAAACCGGCCGCGGACCCGATCGACGAATACACCTGTCGCCCGCGCGCCATGGAGGTCGCCCGTATCCGATCGGGCGACCATTGGACGCTCGGCATTCCGAAGCGGCATCCGGAGGCGGCGAAGCTCCTCGCCGAGGCGGAGGAGTTTTACGGGCGCAAGCAGTACGCCGAGGCGGCAGCGCTGTATCAAAAAATGATCGCGCTCGACGCGAACGATTTCATCGCGCACCTGCTCTACGGCGATACCTTTTTCTTCGGCGATCACGACTACGCAGCCGCGCTCGCGGAGTATCGAAAGGCGCTTGCGATCGATGCCGCGAATCCCAAGGCGTACTTCTTCACCGCGAACGCGCTGATGCGGCTCGATCGCGCCGACGATGCGCGTGCTGCGGTGGCCGCGGCGCTCTCCTACGATCCGGTCTACGCGAACCTCTACAAAGTTCTCGAAACGCAGCCGGACGCATTCGGCATGCGGCCACTCGTCCGCTACCGTTTCGAGCCGCCGCGCGGATACCTCGGCAAGCCGAGCGACAAGGGAATCGCGATCTACGGCGGCGCCGACAACGAGTGGCTCCTCTACGCGATCTGCAAGGCCGTGCTGCGCAACGAGCCGGACGCGCGGAAGGAAGCGATCGGTGATGTCGTGGAAGTGGAGGCTTCGTTCGAGGAAGAACGCGCGTGCGCCGCGGTGCAGATGAACGCGAGCCTCAATCGCACGCGCAGCCGTCTCGAGGAGGCGGGCAAGAAACCGGTAACGGACGCCGACGTGCGCGCCGCCGCCCCGCCGCTCACGCGTCATCTCGTCGATGTTGCCGAAGCGGGACTGTTCGACGGTTACGTCGCCTTCGAAATCCTCGGCCAGCGCTGTCCGATCGCGGCCCTGATGTACCCCGACGAATTGCACGTAGAGGTGGAGAAGTACGTGCGGCGGTATCTCGTCGTGAAGAAGTGATGGCGGTGGTCGGTGATCGATGCGGCACCGCGCTCCGGCAGGCGACCCCTCGACCACCGCTCACAGACCACCGATCACCCCACCTCCCGGGAAGCCCCATCCGCCCGCACGTGTTCCCCGCTCCGAATGGCCCGGCGCTTCGCTGTCCTCTTCCTCCTTCTCTCCACCGCTGCACTCGCGCAGCAGACGCAGCCGTCACAGGCCGCGCGCCTTGCGAACGAGAAGAGCCGCTACCTTCGCGATCACGCCGCGAATCCGGTCGACTGGCGGCCGTGGGGCGAGGCGGCCTTCAGCGAAGCGCGGAAGACGGGAAGGCCGATTTTTCTTTCGATCGGTTACGCGAGCTGCCACTGGTGTCACGTCATGGAGCGCGAGTCGTTCACGAACGCGCAGATTGCGGAGATGCTGAACACGTACTTTCTCCCGATCCTCGTCGATCGCGAAGAGCATCCCGAAGTCGACGCGACGTACATTGCGCTGCTGCAGTCGATGACCGGCAGCGCGGGCTGGCCGGCGAATTTCGTCCTCACGCCGGAGCTCAAGCCGATCGTCGGCAGTTCGTACATGAAGCCCGACGCGCTCAGCCGGCTGCTCGTGATTCTCTCGAATCGCTGGGCGAGCGAGCGGCAGGCGGTCATCGACTCGAGCGCGCAGCTCGTCGAGATGGCACGCGCCCTCGGCGAGACTCCGACGCCCGGCGACATCGAGCCGGCCGCGCTCGACGCGATCGCGAAAGACATCACCGCGTCGCTCGCGCAGGATCGCGCGCCGAAATTTCCGCGGCCGATGGCGATCTCGTTTCTGCTGCGTTATGCGCAGCGCGCGAAGAATGAGCAGGCGCGCGCGCTCGCACTCGACGAATTGCAGGCGATGGCCGCGGGCGCGATTCACGATCAGCTCGGCGGCGGATTCCATCGCTACACCACCGACGCGGATTGGCGCGAGCCGCACTTCGAGAAGATGCTGCACGACCAGGCGCTGCTCGCGATCGCGTACACCGAAGCGTGGCAGTTCACGAAGGATGAACAGTTCGCGAGTGTTGCGCGCGACACGCTTGATTATTCGCTACGCGATTTGAAGTTGCCCGACTCCGCGGCATTCAACTCCGGACAGGACGCGGACAGCCTCGTGCCCGGCATGGGCCCCGAGCTCGTCGAAGCCGCGTTCTACGTCTGGAAAAAAGACGAGATCGAAAAGCTCCTCGGCGACAAGTCCGCGCTCATCGTGCGCCTCTACGGCATCGAGCCGCGCGCGGGCAACATCCTCTCGATTCGCAATCCGCAAATCCTTCGCGATCACAAAGACGAGATCGCGGCCGCGCGCGAACGCCTCTTCGCCGTGCGTCAGACGCGTCCGCAACCGTTCCGCGACGACAAAGTGATCACTGGCTGGAACGCACTCATGATCTCGGCACTCGCACGCGGCGGCGCCGCATTCGACGAGAAACGCTACCTGGACGCCGCGCGCAGCGCGGCAACGTTCGTCACGACGAAGTTGTGGGATGGGAAGACGCGGAAGCTCTATCGTCGCTGGGCCGGTGGTGAGCGCGCGATCGATGCGCTTGCCGACGACTACGCACTGCTCATCCAGTCGCTGCTCGATTTGTACGAGAGCACGTACGAAGTCCGCTGGCTCGATCTCGCGGTCACACTGCAACAGCGGCAGGACGAATTGTTCTGGAACGAAAAACTCGCGCGTTACACCACCGGCGCGAGCGTTCCCGCCGCGCTGCGCGGTGTTGCCGTCGAGCGCGACGACACGACGCCGTCTGCGAACTCCGTCACCGCGCTGAATCTTCTGCGCCTCGCCGAGCTCACCGACAACGCCACGCTGCGCACGCGCGCAAACGCGATCTTCCGCTCGTTCGCGCAGCGACTCGGCGTCGCCGGATCGGAACTGCCGCAGCTCGCGTCCGCACTCGCATTCGCATTCTCGACGCCGAAGCAGGTCGTCATCGCCGGCGATCTTCGCCGCGACGACACGCGTGCGCTCCTCCGCATCGTCAACGAGCGCTTCATCCCGAATCGCATCCTGATCGTTTCGTCGTCCGCGCCATCGCAGCTTGCGCTGGTCAAAGAGATGAAGCCGATCGACGCGAAGGCCACCGCGTATGTCTGCGAGCACTACGTGTGTAAACTCCCGACGTCCGATCCCGGACGATTCGCAGCTCTCCTGGAGTGACGATGAAGAAAGCAGCGGTGCTTCTGCTGTTCGCGGCGGTTTCTGCGTCCGCGCAGGATGCAAACGACGAGTTGCGCAAAGCGCTCGGCCTCGACACCACCGTGAGAGCAATCCAGTCGCTCGAGAATCAGCGCGATCCGAAATGCGACGCCACCGCGACGCGTCTCGAGAATTTCATGTACGGCACGCCGCTCTCCCACGAAGGCCGCGAAGCCAAAGTCGATCTCCAGAAGAAACTGATCCTCGGCGTGTGGAAAGAAGCGTCGAAGGCAGGTGCATCGACGATTTCCGCGGACGAGCTCAAACCGATCATCAAACGCACGCTCCCGTTCACGATCGACGATGCGAAGAACGCGCACGTGACGCTCGCGGACGGCAGTGAGCTCGTGCTCGAAGAGCGCGACGTGCGCCAGTACGGAACGGTCGCGTACGCGCTGCGCGCGATCCTCGCGACGCAGCAGGACGCGCTGCTCACGCCCGGCGTGAATCTCGTGCCGCTCTCGCAGGACGCGATTCAAACGATGAAGCAGTTCGTCGACATCTACACGCTCGCCGCACTGAATCTCAGCGACAAGGCCGCGCGCAAAGCGGGACAGAAACAACTCGACGCGAAGCTCATCGGCGACGCGTGGAAAAAAATCGCGCGCATCGAAACCACGGCGTCGGTGAAACTCGCGGCGTCGAAGCCCGGCGAAGTGCTGCGCAAGATCATCGACCAGAAGCTCGTCTCGTTCCGCACGTACAACGAGGCCGCCGATCCGCTACTGTATTCGAACATCCAGTCGTTCTACGCGCGCCATCCGTGGCCGCAGAACGACGAGCAGATCGCCGAGATCTCGCGCGTCTTCTCCGGCGTGGTCATGGATTTCATCGCCGAGGCGCTCGTGCGCGCGCAGGAGAAGGCGCGGGCTGAGGGCTCGCCGATCGTGCGCGAGAAACACATCGCGAAGGTGTACGAAGAGTGGGCGCCGTACACCGTCAACATCTATGAAGACGTGATCTTCTTCGCGAACCTGCCGAAGGAAAAGCAGATTTACATCGAAGCGTATGACGCCGATTCGCTGCGCGACAGCGGCTTGCACTGGCATCTCATCAAGCAGGTCATCGATCATCCGAGCTTCCCGCTGGAAATGGATCTCGATCCGTTCGCGGCGGAGCTGCTCGCCGAAGGCGACGCGCAGATCGCCGTGCTCACGTTCCGCGTCGCGGGACAGATCGCGAAAGAAAAGGGCGCGCCCACGCTGCTGCCCGAGCACCTGCTCGAAGCGCAGAAGCGGATCGCGGAGCGCTTCGCCGAACATCTGAAAACGAAACCCGCGGCGAAGCCTGCGACGGCGAAGCTCGCATCGACGTCGACGACCACGCGGACAAGCACGAAGTTCTTCGCCGACGCGACCGCGAAGAGCGGCATCGATTTCATGCATCGCTCGTCCGATTGGCTGAGCCGCTTTCAGCGCACGTTTCTCTATTCGCAGAAAGGCACCGATTCGCCCGATCCGCACAAAGAGCCCGCGGAAGATGTGCCGCCTGCGTTCTCCGGCGGCGGCGTTGCAGCGGAAGACATCGACAAAGACGGCGACGACGACGTGCTGATCGTTGGCGGATTCGGCAATCGCCTCTACCTCAACAACGGCGACGGCACGTTCAAAGATGCGACGGAAAAATCGGGGATCAATTGGCTCGGTCCCGATGAGAAGCCGGGCGAGCCGCGCCAGCCGCTCATCGCCGATTTCGACAACGACGGCGTCGAAGACATTTTCATCAGCTACGTAAACGCGCCGCATCGCCTCTACAAAGGAAACGGCGACGGCACGTTCCGCGACATGACCACCACCGCAAACCTCGGCGGCGAAGAGCTCGTCGGCGGACCTGCGGTCGCCTTCGATTTCGATCGCGACGGCTTGCTCGATCTCTACATCGGCTACTACGGCAACTACCTTAAAGGCGTCGGTCCGAATCTCGCGCGCGTGAATCACAACGGCACGCCGAACAAGCTGTTCAAGAACACGGGCAACTTCACGTTCCGCGATGTCTCCGCCGGCAGCGGCGTCGAGAACGACGGCTGGACGCAGGCCGTGGCGAGCGTCGACTTCGATCTCGACGGCTGGCAGGACCTCATCGCCGGCAACGACTTCGGCGTGAACGCGTATTACCGCAACCAGCACGATGGTACGTTCGTTGACCTTTCGTCGCAGCTCGGCACCGACCTGCCGAGCAGCTCGATGAACGTCGGCACCGCGGACCTCAACAAGGATGGCTACCCCGACGTCTACATCTCGAACATCGTGGCCATGGTCAAGGACGAGAAGTACGTCATGCCGACCGAAGAGACGAAGATGAAGCGCAAACCGGAGAAGCTCGCCACGATGCGCGTCGTGCAGAACAACCATCTCTTCACCTCGGTCGCGCCGAATGCAGAATCGAAACTGCACTACCTCGTCAACGAAGCGATCGATCCGACCGACACCTCGACGGGTTGGGCGTGGGATGCGGACTTTTTTGATTTCGACAACGACGGCGACGACGATCTCTATCTCGTCAACGGTCTGCACGAGTACCTGCTTTACGCCGCGCAGTTCTCCGTCGACACGCCCCAGGGCCGCAAGGAACTGCTCTTCTCCGTGCACGAGCGCGAGCCGAACGTCTTCTTCGTAAACGAGAAGGGGAGACTCGCCAATCGCTCCGCCGCGAGCGGCGCCGATTTCAGCGGCAACTCACGTTCCGCCGCATATCTCGACTTCGACAACGACGGCGACCTCGACGTCGTCGTGAACAACTTCAACGAGAAAGCGGTCGTGCTCGAGAACCACAGCGAATCGCTCGGCAATCACTGGCTGAAACTCTCGCTCATCGGCGATCCCGCGAAAGGCAGCAACCGCGACGCCATCGGCGCACGCATCACGATCACCACGCCGTCCGGCAATCGCATCTGGCGCGAAGTGCAAAGCGCGACCGGATACTTGTCCGCGCACCCGAAGGAGCAACACGTGGGCCTCGGCAAAGACACGGTTGCGGACGTGACGGTCGTGTGGCCGGGTGGGGAAGAAAAAACCTATCGCGGACTTGCTGCGGGTCGCGCGCACGTGTTGAAGGAATAGTTTACTTTCGTATCCTGACCATCTCAAAAGGGCTTCGTCTGGACTGCGGCGATCGCAATCGCCGC
>DATKFO010000020.1:0-7608 GCA_035544355.1 Thermoanaerobaculia bacterium | reverse complement strand
CGACAACACCGGCGCGAAAAAGATCGCCTGTATCAAGATGATCGGCGGATCGACGGCCGGCCAGTACGCAAGACTGGGCGACGTCATCACCGCTTCGGTGAAGGAAGCATCGCCGGACGGCACGGTCAAAAAGGGCGCTGTCGTCAAAGCGGTCATCGTGCGCACGGTGAAAGAGAGCCGTCGCCGCGACGGTTCGTACATCAAGTTCGACGACAACGCGGCCGTTCTCATCAACGAGCAGCGCGAGCCGGTGGGCACGCGCGTGTTCGGTCCGGTCGCACGCGAGCTTCGCGAGCGCAAGTTCATGAAGATCATCTCGCTCGCTCCGGAAGTCATCTAAAGGAAGCAATCCATGTACGGACGCACATCGAAAGAAAAACCACTGGAGCGCATCAAGCCGCATCTCCGCAAGGGCGACACGGTCGTCGTTCTGTCGGGCAAGGATGCCGGCAAGAAGGGCCGCGTGCTCCGCGTCGATGCGAGCAAGGGCACGGCGATCGTCGAGCGCGTGAACTTCGTCAAGAAGCACACGAAGGCCAATCCGTCGAAGAACCAGAAGGGCGGCATCCTCGAGCGCGAGGGTCCGGTCCAGGTCGCGAAGCTGCAGGTCGTTTGTCCGAGCTGCAACGAGCCGTCGCGCCTCGGCTCCCATCGTGATGAAGAAGGCAACGCAGTTCGCTTTTGCCGCAAGTGCAAAGCGAATCTGACGAAGTAACAAGGGCTCTTACACAAGCGGAGCCGAAGGAAACCAGAACCAATGGCAGCAAGACTCAAAGAACTGTACGCGACGGAAGTCCGCAAGAAGTTGCAGGACGAATTCAAGATCGAGAACCCGATGGCGGTTCCGAAGGTCGAGAAAGTCGTCCTGAACATGGGCATGGGCGAGGCGATCCAGAACGCGAAGATTCTCGACGCCGCGGTCGAAGAGCTCTCGACCATCACCGGCCAGAAGCCGGTGGTGACGAAGGCCAAGAAGTCGATCGCCAGCTTCAAGCTGCGCGAAGGGCAGAACATCGGCACGATGGTCACCCTGCGCGGCGAGAAGATGTACGAGTTCCTCGACCGTCTGATCAACATCGCGCTGCCGCGCGTCCGCGACTTCCGCGGCGTGCCCACGCGATCGTTCGACGGCCGCGGCAACTACACGCTCGGCATCCGCGATCACCTGATCTTCCCCGAGATCGACCCCGGCAAGGTCGACAAGTCGAAGGGGATGAACATCACGATCGTCACCAATGCGAAGACCGACGAGCAGGCTCGTTTCCTTCTTCGCGAGCTCGGCATGCCGTTTGGCAAATAAGCGAGGAACTGATGGCAAGAACCGCAATGATCGTCAAAGCCGAACGGAAACCGAAGTTTTCGGTTCGTAAGAAGAATCGCTGCAAAGTCTGCGGACGTCCTCGGGGCTATCTGCGGAAGTTTCAGCTCTGCCGTATCTGCTTTCGTCAGCTATCGCTCGGCGGCTACATCCCGGGCGTGACGAAAGCCAGCTGGTAGCTCAAGGACTTGAAGGAACAGGAGTCACACGAATGTCGATGACAGATCCCATCGCGGATATGCTCACGAGAATCCGCAACGGAATTCAGTCGCGCCACGATCGCGTGGAGCTTCCGGCTTCGAAGCTGAAAGTCGAGATCGCGCGCATCCTCAAGGCGGAAGGTTTCATCAGCAACTACAAGCTGACGGAAGATTCCAAGCCGCAGGCCACGCTGCGCGTCTATCTGAAGTACTCGGAGGACGGCGAGCCGGTCATCCACGGCATCGAGCGCGTTTCGCGCCCGGGCCGCCGCGTCTATCGCGCGAAGGACGAGCTTCCACGCGTCCTCGGCGGACTCGGACTCGCCATCGTCTCGACGTCGAAAGGCGTGCTCTCGGGCAACGAGGCGCAGCGCAGCGGCGTGGGCGGCGAAGTCCTCTGCCAGGTCTGGTAAGGAGAACGCCAATGTCTCGTATCGGAAGAAAAGAGATTTCGCTGCCGAAAGGCGTCGAGGTCCGGCAGGAAGGCAACACCGTTCTGGTGAAGGGGCCGAAAGGCACCCTGCATACGCCGATCGTGTCGGGCATCAGCATGAAAATCGAGAACAACGTCGTCCAGTTCCTTCGCGGCGACGAAGAGAACAAGACCCGCGCCTTTCACGGCCTCATGCGCGCGCTCGTGGCAAACAACATCCGCGGCGTGAGCGAAGGCTTCAAGCGCGAGCTCGACATCGTCGGTGTCGGCTATCGCGCCGAAGTGAAAGGCCGCGAGGTGGTGTTCCAGCTCGGCTACTCGCATCCGGTTCGCTTCGCGATTCCCGAGGGGATCGAGGTGGCGATCGATGCGAAGACGGGACACATCACCATCACCGGCATCGACAAGCAGAAGGTCGGACAGACCGCCGCGGAAATTCGCGGACTGCGCGAGCCCGATCCGTACAAGGGCAAGGGCATCAAGTACAGCGACGAAGTGATTCGCCGCAAGGCCGGCAAGGCTGCAGGGAAGTAAGACGAAGCGATAGCTAGTTCGCCGGGCACTTACCTCGGCGAAGAGGAACGAAGAAATGGATCGCGCGAAACAGAGAGTCGAAGCAAGAGGGCGTATCCGCCAGCGGATCCGCCGCAAAGTCCAGGGCACCGAGAGCCGTCCGCGTCTCGCAGTGTTCCGCAGCCTGAAGCACATCTATGCGCAGGTGATCGACGACGCGAAGGGAGTCACGATCGCGTCGGCTTCCACGCGCGACGCCGAGTCGTCGGCGAAGGGATCGAATGCGGCTGCGGCGAAAGCCGTCGGCGCGTTGATCGCGAAGAAGGCGAAGGACAAGGGAGTCACGCGCGTCGTGTTCGATCGCGGTGGCTACAACTATCACGGCAACATCAAGGCGCTCGCGGATGCGGCGCGTGAAAACGGCTTGGAATTCTAGGAGGCCCAGTGCACCGTCCAATGCAGCGTCAGGGACAAGGCTCGCCGCGTGGCGACCGCCGCGAAGAGAAGTCCGAAAGCGGGATGATCGACAAGGTCGTCCACATCAACCGCGTCACGAAAGTCGTCAAGGGCGGCAAGAACTTCAGCTTCAGCGCTCTGGTCGTCGTGGGTGACGGACAGGGACGCGTCGGCTTCGGCTCGGGAAAAGCGAAGGAAGTGCCCGCCGCAATCAAGAAGGGCATCGAGATCGCGAAGAAGAACATGATCTCGGTCGCGCTCAGCGGCACGACGATCCCGCATGCGATCACGGGCCACTACGGCGCGGGCAAAGTTCTGCTCAAGCCGGCCTCGGAAGGCACGGGCGTCATCGCCGGCGGCCCGGTTCGCGCCATCCTCGAGTCGGCCGGGATTCAGAACATCCTGACCAAGTCGCTCGGCACCGCGAATCCGCACAACGTCGTCAAGGCGACGTTCGAAGCGCTCAAGCTCCTCCGCACCGAAGCGCAGTACAAAGACCTTCGCGGCGGCAACGAGGCGGAGGGCGAGTGATGAGCGCAGAGGCCAAGAAGATCAAGATCCGTCAGATCCGCAGCGGCATCGGCTGCCCGATCGAGATGCGCGAGACGCTCAAAGCGCTCGGCCTCGGCCGGATGCACCGCGTGTCCGAGCGCGTCGACACGAAGCAGGTCCGCGGCATGATCGCCGCGATCCCGCACCTGGTGGAAGTCGTCGAATAACGTCGAGGTGAGACATGGAACTGAGTAACCTCAAACCGAAAAAAGGCGCGCGTCATGCGCCCAAGCGCGTCGGCCGCGGTCCGGGATCGGGTCACGGCAAGACGTCGAGCCGCGGAGAGAAGGGACAGAAATCGCGTTCCGGCTACTCCCGCCAGATCGGCTTCGAAGGCGGCCAGATGCCGCTGCATCGCCGTCTGCCGAAGCGCGGCTTCACGAACATCTTCAAGAAAGAGCACGCGGTCGTGAACCTCTCCGATCTCGAGCGCTTCGACAACGGCGCGACCGTCGATGAGGCGGCTCTGCGCCGCGCCGGCCTCGTCAAAGGCAAGAACGACGGCATCAAGATTCTCGGCAACGGAAAGCTGAGCAAGAAGCTGACGGTCGTCGCGACGAAGTTCTCCGAGACGGCTCGCAAGCAAATCGAAGCGGCAGGCGGCTCCTGCCAGGAGATCCAGTAACTTGAACCTCCTCGAGACACTCCGCAACATCTGGGCGATCGAAGATCTGCGCAAGCGTGTGCTGTTCACGTTTGCGCTGCTCGCCGTTTATCGCCTCGGATCGCACATTCCCACACCGGGCGTCGATCCCGATGCGCTTCGCCAGTTCTTCGCAGAGATGAGCACGGGCGTGTTCGGATTTCTCGACCTGTTCTCCGGTGGCGCGCTGCGCCGGCTCTCGGTGTTCGCTCTCGGCATCATGCCGTACATCTCCGCGTCCATCATCCTCCAGCTTCTGACGGTCGTCTGGCCGTACCTCGAGAAGCTCTCCAAAGAAGGAGAGATGGGCCGCCGGAAAATCAACCAGTACACCCGCTACGGCACGATCGTCCTCTCGATCGTTCAGTCGATCGGCGTCGCGATCTGGCTCAAGAACCAGACCACGCGCGCCGGACAGCACCTCGTTCCGCAGCACATTGCCGATTCACTCTGGGGATTCGGTTTCCCGATCATGACCGTCCTCACGCTCACGACCGGAACCGCATTCATCATGTGGCTCGGTGAGCAGATCTCCGAGCGCGGCATCGGCAACGGAATCTCGCTGATCATTTTCGCCGGTATCGTCGTCGGCCTGCCGTCGGCAGTGCTCAGCACGATCGGCGACATTCGAACGGGACAGCGCAGCATCTTCGCGATGCTGTTCCTCGTCTTGTTCATGGCCGCCGTCGTGGCGTTCGTCGTCTTCATGGAACGGGCACAACGGCGAATCCCCGTGCAATACGCGAAACGCGTCGTGGGCCGCAAGGTTTACGGCGGCGCGAACACGTACCTGCCGCTGCGCGTCAACACCGCCGGCGTCATCCCGGTCATCTTCGCCTCGTCGATCCTCGTCATTCCGACGACGTTCTCGACGCTGGTGCGCGCGCCGTGGGCGAAATCGATCGGCGATCAGCTGACGACCGGGCAGCCGCTGTACTACCTGCTCGAAGTCGCGGGCATCATCTTCTTCGCGTACTTCTACACGTCGATCGTCTTCAATCCGGTCGACACCGCCGACAACATGCGCAAGTACGGCGGCTTCATCCCCGGCATTCGCCCGGGCAAGAGAACGTCGGACTACATCGATCGCGTGCTGACGCGCATCACGTTCGTCGGCTCGGTGTATCTCGCGGCGGTGTGCATCCTGCCCGAGTTCCTGATCCGCGGCATTCGCGTGGCGCAGATTCCGTTCGGCGTCGGCGCCTGGCTCGATCGCTTCCTGCCCGAGTGGGTGACGGTCGGCATGGGACTCAACTTCTACTTCGGTGGAACCTCGCTGCTGATCGTGGTCGGCGTCGCCATGGACACGATCAACCAGATCGAGTCGCAGCTCGTGATGCGGCATTACGACGGATTCATGAAGCGCGGACGCATTCGCGGACGTCGCGGTTAACGAACGCATGCAGATCATCTTCATCGGACCGCCGGGAAGCGGTAAGGGAACGCAGGCGAAGCGGCTCGCAAACCGCCTCGAGATTCCGCACATCTCGACCGGCGACATCCTGCGCGAAGCGGTCGCGGACGGAACCGAGCTCGGCCAGCAGGCCGCGCCGATCATGGCCGCGGGCGCGCTCGTTCCCGATGACCTGATGATCGGCATCATCAACGATCGCCTGGCGAAAGACGACGCGGCGAACGGTTTCATTCTCGATGGGTTTCCGCGCACGCTCGTGCAGGCCGAAAAGCTCGACGGGATCGTGGGGAATGGCAATGAGGCCCTTCGCGTTCTCCAACTGCTCGTTCCAGACGACGCCATCGTCCGCCGCATCACTCTGCGACGGACGTGCGCGCAGTGTGGAGCGATTTACCATCTCGAGAACAATCCCCCGGCGTCCGGCACTGTGTGTGACCGCTGCGGCGCCGAAGTCATTGCGCGCCCGGACGATAACGAAGAAGCCGTGCGCAAGCGCCTGGAAGCGTTTCATCGGCAGACGCTTCCGGTCGCGACGTTTTACAAGGCAAAGAGCATTTTGAGAGAAGTCGACGGGATCGGTCCCGTCGATGTGGTCTTTGAACGAATCGAAAAGTCCCTGCAGTAATCGAGGAAGAAGGCGTGCTCGACAGAATGAAGGGGCCGGTACTCAAGACGCGCGATGAGATCGCCGTCATGGATCGGGCGAACCGGATCGTTCTCGAGATTCTCGAGATCATGCGATCGATGGTGAAGCCCGGCGTGACGACGGCGCAGCTCAACGCGGTGGCTGAAGAAGAGCTTGCCAAACGCGGCGCGAAATCGCCGTTCAAAGGCTACGCTCCGATGGGTCTGCCTCCGTATCCCGCGGTCGTCTGTGCCTCGGCCAACGACATCATCGTGCACGGCATCCCGAACCGCGGGAAGCTGCAGGAAGGCGACATTCTCGGACTCGACTTCGGCTCGATCTTCGAGGGCTTCGTGGGTGATGCTGCGATCACGGTCGGTGTCGGCAAGGTTTCGCCGAAGGCCGAAGCGCTGATGAACACCACGCGCGAATGCCTCGAGCTCGCCATCGAAGAGATGCGTCCGGGACGTCACCTCGGCGATATCGGCGCCGCCTGTCAGGAGCACGCCGAGTCGAAAGGCTTTCACGTCATCCGCAACTTCGTCGGTCACGGGATCGGACGCCGGATGCACGAGGAGCCGCAGGTGCACAACTTCGGACGCCGCGGACGCGGTCTCGAGTTGCGCGAGGGCATGGTCCTCGCGATCGAGCCGATGCTCTGCGAGATCGGACCGAAGCTTCAGTCGCGCCTCGAGAAGGCCGGCAGGGACGGGATGATTCAGGACGTGAAGACCGATTCCGACGGATGGACCGCCCGGACGGTCGATGGAACGCTGGCCGCGCACTTCGAGCATTCGGTCGCAGTGACGGCGGACGGTCCGCGAATTTTGGGAAAATGAGGAAAAAGAAAATGGTGCTGTTTGATTAGGGCAAGACGAGCTCCGCAACGCACAGCACCGAGACCGCAGAAGGAAGTCATGTCGAAGGAAGAAGCGATCGAAGTGACCGGCACCGTCCTCGAGACCTTGCCGAACGCGATGTTCCAAGTCGAGCTGGAGAACAAGCACAGAGTGCTTGCACATATCTCCGGCAAGATGCGCAAACACTTCATCCGCATCCTCCCTGGCGACAAAGTTCTTGTGGAATTGTCGCCGTACGACTTGACGCGGGGACGGATTACGTATCGATACAAGTAAGCTGTCAGGTCCGGTTCTCCCAAGAGCTGACAGCTAAGAGCTGAGAGCTAAAGAAAATGAAAGTACGTTCATCGGTCAAAAGAATCTGCACGAAATGCAAAGTCGTTCGTCGTCAGGGCGTGATTCGGATCATCTGTGAGAATCCGAAGCACAAGCAGCGTCAGGGTTAATCAGGAGCTAACAGGCAAATGGCACGTATCGCGGGTGTGGATCTTCCACTGAACAAGCGGGTCGAAGTCGGCCTGACGTACATCTTCGGCATCGGCCGCACGCGCTCGGCGCGCATCCTCGAGCAGGCAGCGGTCAACAAGGACACGC
>DATKFO010000019.1:0-6986 GCA_035544355.1 Thermoanaerobaculia bacterium | reverse complement strand
CGTTCTTGAAACTGAACCACTTCTTTTCGAGCATCCGATCGAGCGAAAGCGCGCGGCGAAACTCCGTCGCATCATCGACCGCGTACACGAGCGCCGCATGCACCTCGGCGAAAAGGCGCCGATCCTCCGCATCCGATTCCGCCGTGCGCGTCGGAATGCGCTTGAAGCGCAGCGGCCCGCCCGGCGCCGGCGCATCGAGCGGCAGATCGATGATGTCGCCCGTGCGAATGTCGAGGTAGTGGGCGAGTGCGGTGCCGAGGTAGGCGACCTGGAGACCTTCGAGATCGTGCATGTCTGTTAGCTCTTAGCTCCCCGGTGTCATCCTGAGCGGGTGGCGGGAGGGTGCGAAGGATCCCCTCCAGTGACACGAGACGCGCTCTGTCGGCAGGGGATCCTTCGCGCCCACCCGCCGCCCGCTCAGGATGACACTATCATTTCGCAATGTCTCAGGACCGGCTCGACGCCAGTCTCGAAATTGATCGCGCGCAAACCATCGACATCGTGCGCGTCATTCAAGCGCAGGATGCGCTGATCGCAAGTGCTGTTGCAGCGCAAGCGGAGCGCATCGCGCATGCGATCGACGAAATCACCGAGCGCCTCAAGCACGGCGGTTATTTGTTCTACGCAGGCGCGGGAACGAGCGGGCGTATCGCGATGCTCGACGCGTCCGAATTGCCGCCGACGTACGGCACCGATCCTTCGCTCGTGCGCGTGCTCATGGCCGGCGGCGAGCACGCGTTCACCGGCGCGGTCGAAGGCGCGGAAGATGATGAAGATGCCGCGATCGAGATCGTGAGTGCCGAGGTGAAGGCGGACGATGCTGTGGTCGGGATCGCTGCGTCGGGTACGACGCCGTACACCGTCGCGGCCGTTCGCCGCGCGAACATGCTCGGTGCGCTCACGGTCGGCATCACATCCGCACCGAATTCTCCGCTCGCGCGCGACGTCGACATTCCGATCGTCGTCGAGACCGGCCCGGAAGTGATCATGGGCTCGACACGGATGAAAAGCGGCACGGCACAAAAACTCGTCCTCAACACGATCTCGACCGGCGTGATGATCCGCCTCGGACGCGTCTACTCGAATCTCATGATCGACATGCCGGCCACGAACGAGAAACTGCGCAATCGCGCAGTGCGCATGGTCGAACTCGCGGCGGGGGTGCTGCGTCCGATCGCGGTGCAAGCGGTGCGCGACGCGGATGGCAATGTGAAAGTCGCGACGATCATCGCGAAGAAGCGCGTCTCGGCGGACGAGGCGCGGCGGTTGCTCGGCGAGCGCAGCCTGCGGGAGGTGCTCGAGCAGTGAATCGCCTCGATCGCCTGATCGAGATCGCGAAGCGGAAACAGCGCGTGGTGATCGGGCTGATGTCCGGCACGTCCGTCGATGCCATCGACGCCGTGCTCGTGCGCATCACCGGCAGCGCGCCCACGAGCGCGATCATCGAGAACCTTCGCTTCGCGAGCTTCCCGTTTCCCGCCGACATCCGCTCGCGCATCAAAACGCTCTTCGACAAAAACAAAGCGAACATCGAAGAGATCTGTCATCTCGATTTCGTCGTCGGCGAACTGTTCGCGGCCGCGGCGAATCGCATCATCCTCGACGCCGGCATGACGAACAGCGACGTCGATCTCATCGCCGCGCCGGGACAGACGATCTGGCATCGCCCGCGTCCGACGCCCGAACCGTCGACGGCAGATCTCGCGTGGCTCAACGGACCGGTGACGACGCGTTCAACGCTCGCGATCGGACAAGCCGCAGTCATCGCCGAGCGCACAGGCATCATCACCGTCGGCGATCTGCGCGTGCGCGACGTCGCCGCGGGCGGTCACGGCGCGCCGCTGGTCTCGTACTTCGACTGGGCGCAGCTGCGTGACGCGAAACGCGCGCGCTGCATGCAGAACATCGGCGGCATCGCGAACGTGACGTACGTTCCGCCCGGCGGCGGACTCGATGACGTCGTCGCGTTCGACACCGGCCCCGGCAACATGGTCATCGACGAGCTCGTGTTCATCCTTAGCGACGGCAAGGAATCCTACGATCGCGACGGCGAGCGCGCCGCGCGCGGCACGCTGCGCGAAGACGTGCTCGACTGGTGCCTCTCCGATCCGTACTTCCAGCTCAAGCCGCCGAAGACGACCGGCCGCGAGCGCTTCGGCCGCCAATTCGCGCGCCGCGTGATCGAGAAATTTCCCGACGTTCCCGCCGACGATCTCATCACCGCAGCCACCACGATGACCGCGAACAGCATCGCGCACGCCTATCGCGAATGGATCTTCCCGATCGGAAACATCGACGACGTCATCGTCGCCGGCGGCGGCGCGAAAAATCCTGTCATCCTGTCGCGCTTGCGCGCGCTCCTTCCCGAATGCAACGTGAGCGTGTACGAACACCTGCAGGAAAAAGAAGCAATGGCCATGGCCCTGATCGCCAACGACACAATCCTCGGACTCCAAACGAACGTCGCCGGCGCAACGGGCGGAAAGCCGACGATTTTGGGGAAGATTTGCTTATGAATCGTTGGCCGTCTGCCGTTTGCCGTTTGCCGAGGATCGCTTTCTTTTTCGGCCAACGGCCAACGGCCAGCGGCAAACGCTTCTCTCGCGGCCAACGAGGTTCATCATGATCCTCCACGGCCGCGCATTCGTCGACGGCGCGATTCGCGACGACATTCTCGTCACGCTGCGCGGTGGTGTGATCGCGGATGTTGCGCAGCATGCGCAGGTTCCCGCTGACGTGCGTCGCGTCGCGGGGATCATCGTGCCGGGCTTTATCGACGTGCACGTGCACGGCGGCGACGGCGCGGATTTCATGGATGCGCACGACGAAGGAAATGCGCGCATTCTCGAGTTTCACGCGCGCAACGGCACGACGGCACTTGCGCCGACAACGCTTTCGTCATCGCGCGCCGATCTTCAAAACGCCGTTGAGGCGATTGCTCGCGCGTCCGCCGATCGCGGCGCCGAAGTCGTCGGCATTCACCTCGAAGGTCCGTACATCAGCGCCGAGCGCGCGGGCGCGCAGGATCCGAAATCGATTCGCGCGGCGGACATTCACGAAATCGCCGCGTTACTTGCGGAAGCGCCGCGGCTGCGATGGATCATCACCGTTGCGCCGGAGATCGAAGGTGCGCGCGGCCTGATGGAGCATTTTCGCGATCGCGTGCTCTTCTCGATCGGACACACCTCGGCGGATCACGCGACCGCCGTCGCCGCGCTCGAATGGGGAGCTGCACACTTCACGCATCTCTTCAACGCGATGACCGAGTTGCACCATCGCGAGCCGGGCGTCGTCGGCGCGGCGCTCACGTCCGTGAACGCGACCGCGGAGCTCATCGCCGACGGCGTGCACGTCCATCCTGCTGCGTTGCGGCTCGCGGCGATGGCGCTGCCGCATCGCATCGCGCTCGTCACCGATTCCATTCGCGCGAGCGGACTGCCCGACGGCGATTACAAACTCTACGACCACGACGTGATCGTCTCCGACGGCGCCGCGCGGCTGCTCGACGGCAGGCTCGCGGGCAGCATCCTCACGATGTCGCGCGCCGTGCAGAACATGGTCGAGCTCGCGGGACTCCCGATCGAAACGGTGATCCCGCTCGCCACCGAAGTCCCGGCGCGCATTCTCGGCGTCGCCGGTCGCAAAGGAAAACTCGAAGGCGGTTACGACGCCGACGTCGTCGTGCTGTCGGAGAAGCTCGAAGTCGAGGAAGTGATTGTGCGAGGATATGAGGTCTAGGAACGCCGCCGTCCCGGCGGCTGGATCGCAGGCGTCTCGCCTGCGCGGCGGCGGGACGCCGCCGGGCCAGCCGGCGCGACGCCGGCGTTCCCACTGATATGCGCTGGGAAACGTTCGATAGCTACGAGTCGCTCTCCGCGCACGCCGCCGAGCTCCTCCTCGACGCGATCCGCGAAAACCCGCGCATCGTTCTCGGCCTCCCCACCGGCCGCACGCCCCTCGGCATGTACGCGCGCGTCGTCAGCGAGTGCGCCCGCGAATACCGCTGCTTCCGCGACGTCGTCACGTTCAACCTCGACGAGTACATCGGCATCGCGCGCGAACATCCCGGCAGTTACGCGACGTACATGCGCGAGCATCTGTTCGCGCACGTCGATCTCGATCCGCGCAACACACACGTTCCCGACGGCGTCACGCCCGATCCCGCTGGCTACGAGCAGCAGATCCGCGACGCAGGCGGTCTCGGCTTCACGTTTCTCGGACTCGGCCGCAACGGACACATCGGCTTCAACGAGCCCGGCACGCCGTTCGACTCGCGCACGCGCATCGTCGAGCTGACGGAGTCGACGCGCCGCGCGAACGCGCCGCATTTCCCCGACGGCGACGTTCCGACGCACGCGATCACGATGGGCATCGCGACGATTCTCGAATCGAAACGCATCGTGCTGCTCGCATCGAGCGAAGGGAAGCGCGAAGCGATCGAACGGCTGCGATCGCACGACGCCGGCCCCGCGTTCCCCGCCTCGGCGTTGTGGTTGCATAGTGACGTGCTCGTCCTATGCGCCGCAAACGCCGCCTCGTCGTCATCCTGATCCTCCTGCTCGCGATCCCCGTCGTCTACCGCGTCTTCGGCGTCTACAAGTTCCGCTCGGGCGAATGCCGCGCGCTCGATCCGCGCGTGTTCGCGAGCACGTATCCGCAGCGGCTCGTCGTGATGACGTACAACATCGAAGGGCACGCGGCGCTGATCCGCTCCGATCACATCCAGCAGATCGCGGACGTGATCAATCGCGTGAAGCCCGACGTGGTCTGCATCAACGAAGCGCATCGCAACACGTGGCAGGCGCGCTTTCACGATCACGTCGAAGACTTGCGCCGCCTCACGCACATGAACGGCGTGTTCGGACGCAGCTATGACTTTCTCGGCGGCGCGTTTGGCAACATCATCCTCACGCGCGGCGACGTCGTCGCGTCGAACGTGCACGACCTCCCCGGCACTGGCGAGCCGCGCAGCGTGCTCGAAGCCGTCGTGCGCGTGAATGGCGGCACGATCGAGTTGTACGTCACCCACCTCGCAGCATGGGGCAGCGTCAACGCCGCGATCCGCGGCAAGCAGCTCGAATGCCTCGCGCATCACGTGCGCGCGAGCGCGCATCCGTTCATCCTCGCCGGCGATCTCAACGCGTCGCCCGAAGCCGCCGAGATCGCGAAGTTCCGATCCGAAAACGTGCTGCAGCTCTGCGGCCCGATCGGGCCGACGCACAAGGTCACGGAGAAACAGCTCGACTATGTGTTCACGGATCGCGGATGGCGCGTCGTGAGCGCACGCGCACTCGACATCGGCCCCTCCGACCATCGCCCGGTCGTCGTGGAGCTCGCGCATCCATGAAGAACAACGATCACCTCCGCATCACGCAGGAAGGCGGCACGACGTACATCCGCTTGCCGGTCATCGCGTTCTCCGCGATCGTGCTCGCGCTCATCGCCATGACCATCCTCGTCTGGTCGGCGACGCGCAAGCCGTCGATCGCGCTGCACGTGAGAAACACGGGCGAGCTCCAGGCGCTGATTCCGTCGATCGTCGGACTCACGCAGGGAACGCTCGACCGCGGCAATCGCGTGGAGCTGCTCGAAAACGGCGACGGATTTTTTCCGCGCGTGCTGCGCGACGTCGCCGCCGCGCGCTCCACGATTCACGTCGAGAGCTACATCTGGCACGACGGCGCGATCGGAAACACGCTCGCGAACGCGCTCGCCGCGAAAGCGAAGCAGGGCGTCGAAGTGCGCGTGCTGGTCGACGCGTCCGGCGGCAGCAAGATGAGCGGCGACACGCAATCGATGCTCGAACGTGCCGGCGCACACGTCGCCCGGTTCCATCCAATCCGCATCAGCAACCTCGGCCGCCTCAACAATCGCGACCACCGCAAGATCATCGTCATCGACGGCCGCATCGGCTACACCGGCGGACTCGGCATCGCCGACGAATGGACCGGCCACGCGCAGGACAAGAAACACTGGCGCGACACCGCGCTGCGCGTCGAAGGTCCGGTCGTGAGCCGGTTGCAAAGCGCGTTCTGCGAAAACTGGATCGAAGAAACCGGCGAGATCCCAGCGGGCGAAAAATACTTTCCGCCGCCGCAATCCGCCGGCGAAACACCCGCGCACGTCGCGTACACATCGCCGACCGGCAACGTCTCCTCCGTGCAGGTGCTGTACTACCTGGCCATCAAGGCCGCGCAGCACGAGATCATCATCCAGAATCCGTATCTGCTCCCCGACGACGAAGCCATCGACGCGCTCGAAGAAGCCGTGAAGCGCGGCGTCGACGTGAAGATCATGGTGCCGGCGACGGGCACGACCGACAGCGCGATCGTGCAGCACGCCAGTCATCATCACTTCGGCACGCTGCTCCAACGCGGCGTGAAGTTGTGGGAGTACGAGCACACGCTGCTGCACCAGAAAATCATCGTCGTCGACGGCGTGTGGGCGTGCGTCGGCTCGACGAATTTCGACGATCGCTCGCTGCTGCTCAACGACGAGATCAGCATCGGCGTGCTCGACCCGGCGATCGCATCGCAATTACGATCTGCCTTCGAGCGCGATCGAAAATTCGCGCGGCAACGGACATTCGACGAGTGGCGCCATCGATCGATGTGGCACAAGCTGACCGATGGACTGGCATACTTGGGGAACTCACAGTTGTAGTTTGCAGTGAGCAGTTGGCAGTTGGCAGAAGAGTGTTCTTTCTGCTCACTGCCTACTGCTCACTGCCCACTCGCATGGCAACGCTTCCTGCTGAAGGCCGCTGGTCCATCCGCGTACTGTCGGATGACGACATCGCCGCCGCGCTTGAATTCCTGCAGCGCGACCCGCTGATCAACGTGTATCTGATCTCACGCTTGCTCGAAGAGCGCGCGCTCGCGGCGACGCAGATGGTAGCCGTGCGCCACAACGGAGCGCTCGTGCTCGTTGCGTCGCTCGCGACGAATATCGTCCTCGCGTCCGATCCGACGGTCTCCTCGCACATC
>DATKFO010000018.1:0-2171 GCA_035544355.1 Thermoanaerobaculia bacterium | reverse complement strand
CTGATGGGAAAGCGCGGCGCGAGCCCGCCCTTCTTGTCGTTGGCCTCGACGTCGGAAGGCGTGAGCGCAGGGAGCTGCGCGGCGGCACGCAACACGTTGGCCGCCTCGCGTGGCGGGGTCTTGTAGCGCACGAAGAGATCGCGCGTGTAGGCGTCGACCCACCAGGCGGGGAGACCGGTGATCGCCGGATCCTGTGTCGTATTGCCGGCGCACGCTTTGAGGCCCAGGTCCTCCAGTTCCTCGAGGTTCTTCTCCTTGATCTCGCCGAGCTGTCCGCCCGCGTGATGCTCGAGGAAATCGCGCGGCGTCGCGAACGTGACGTTCTGCTCGATCGCGATGCGGGCCGGATCGACGTAGTTGGAGATGCCGGAGTTTCCGCACGAATAGAAGAGGTTGTTTTCGATGACGGTGGGGCACTGCGCGATGATGCCGTGCCCTTGCGGGCCGCCCGCGCCGGCCGGCTCACCGAGGTCGTGCATCACCACGAACGAGTTGCCACGCACGACGATGGGCTTCTCGATCACTTGCGTGCGACTGCGAAGGCCCAGCATCGATGGGCCGATGATGTTGATGACGAGGTTGTTCTCGAAGCGCGAGCCGCTGCCCGAGAGTTCGACACCCCCGCTGGCGCTGTTGGTGAAAACGCAGTGGCGGATCGTGACGCGGTCGCCGCTGAACGCCGCGATCGGACCGTCCATCCTGGGCATGCGCCCGATGCCCGCCCCTTCCTTTTCCGGATACTGATTGCGACCCGCGGAGTCGAAGCACAGTCCGTCGAGAACCAGATCGTCGTGGGTTCCGCGCCCGGCGATCAGGTTGTTCTCGCGCGCGTACTCGTAGCCCGAGTAAGCGCCGAGAACGGACGGCGTCTTCCACGGCGTTCGCGTCGCGAAGTCGCGCGAGTAGCCGCCAAGCACCGTGATCGCCGGCGCCTCGATGATCCACGACGAGCGATCGAGCCGCCCGTAGTAGGATCCGGCCGCGATGTGAATCGTGTCGCCCGGCTCCGCGCGCCGGAACGCCACCCATGGATCGTGAAACGGGCGCTCGCGAGAGCCATCACCTTTGGCGCCGGTCGGCGCGACGAACCAGTCGATCGGCATGTCAGGTCCTCATTTCCTCTTTCATCCGCCGGATCGACAATTTCAGCTCTTCGAGCTCCTTGGTCAGGTCCTTCTTGATTTCTTCCATCGTGTCGACCGCGGATCGCGTCGGATCGCTGATTTTGAGTGTCGCGAGGAACTGGTCTTCGGTAGATAGATCGTCGAGCATCTTCTGGGTCGAGTCGGAGAGCCGGCCGAAGAAGGTGTCGAGCATCGACGGATCGCTCATGACGCTGACGAAACTCTTGGTGAGAGCCTCTTTGTAGAGCGGCACCATGTTGTCGAAGAGCGTCGACGCCTTCGCCTTGGCACGCGCGGCCTTGTCGCGCATGACCTCGATGCAATCGTTGCCGAAGCGTTCCCAGTCCTGCTTGTAGTCGTTGCGCGTCGCGTCTTTCCACGAACGCGCGATCTCCTCGGCGCTCTTGAGTACGTTCTCGATCGCCGGGACGGCGATTCTTTCCTGAGCTTGCCCCACCAGCAGCGAGTTCGCAGTCAATATGCCTTTTGCCGTGGCTTTCCGTTTCGCGGCTTCGCGCAGTTCTGCGTTGCCCACGATGAAAGACTTGCTGAGTTCCTTGGCCTTCGGCAAAAGGACCTTCGCGAAGAACCCACTGGTGAGGGCGGCAGCCTTCAACGTGATCGCGGTGCCAACACCCTCTGCCGTGAAGGTCCGCACCTGATTGCCAACGGTGCTGTCGAAGGTGTTACGGACGAGCTCATCGATGACCTTGGCCTCCTGCTGGGCGTTCTTGAGGTCTTCCTCGAGCTTCTTGAAGATCAACTCGTTGTTGTCACGGATCTCGCGCATCGCTTCGCCATACACCGCGATCTTGTCCTTGCACGCGTTCCAGGCGAGCTTCTCGCCTTCATAGAAGGTGCTCATCTGGGAGTCGTTGAAGCCGCGGCCGTCGGCGGCATTTAGTTTGGGCTCGACGGCGCTGCGCAGGCTCTCGTTGAGCGCGAGTCCCTTGTCGCAGAGACTGTTCCAGGGGCTCTGGATCTCGGCCTCGCGCTTGAGCGTGTTGACCATCTCTTCGAGCACGCGGCCGCGCTCGTCGACGTGGC
>DATKFO010000017.1:0-6895 GCA_035544355.1 Thermoanaerobaculia bacterium | reverse complement strand
CCACCGCTTTGTCATCCGGATCAGAAAGCGGTGGCTTTGCCACCGCACTCCTACACAATCCGCCGTTTGGGCGGAGCGATGTCGCCGATGATCACGAGTGCGTACGATTGGCGCGGGCCGATGCCGAGGTGTGTGGCGGTGACGTCGATCGTGTAGATGCCGCTTGCCGGCGAGAGCGCAACGGCTTCGACGTTGTTCACGTGATCGCTGCCGCCGCGCGTCGTGCCGTCCGGCAACGTCACGCGCAGATCGAGATCGTTCACAAGTTGACTACCTGCGGGATCGGTCCAGACGAGCACGACCTTCAACGGCGCGCCCGCGCGGACGTTCAAGCGCAACGAAGAAATTTCGTTCTGCGCGAGCGATGATTCCACGACGCGCATGCGCGAAACATCGCCCGGAAAATAGAGCGCGTCGTCGAGCACGGGAAATCCCCATCCCTGCTCGAACGACGGCACCGGTTGCGCGGCGATCGTTTTCACGCCGTTGTATCGCCACGGCGCGGGACGTGCGGCCGCGATCAGCGTCGCTTTCAGCAGCGCGGCGCTTGGCGTGATCGCGTTCGCAGGCGTCGCAACGCCGCTAGGATAGAAACCATCGGTGTAGTACTGACGCACGAGCGCGGCCGCGCCGGCGATCGTCGGCGACGCCCACGACGTTCCGGGCTGCGACGTCAGATCGCACGTGTTCGGATTGCCATCGAGCTCGATGTCGCCCGCGATGACGATCGCGGGCCCGACGAGATCGGGCTTGATGCGGCCGTCGAGCGTCGGACCGACGAGTGAGAAACTCGAGAGCAGATCGTCTTCGGCCTCGTGTCCGAAATCGCGTGTGCCGCCGACTTGCAATGTGTTCTTCGCGCAACCAGGCGCGGATACCGAGCTCGCGGGCGCGAGTCCGGTCACCGAGGTGTTGCCGGTGTTGAAGACGACGAGCATGTCGGGATGCGTGAACACGAACGCGTCGACGTCGCGCGCGGATTGCGGATAGTTCGCGGTCGGCGCCGGAAATCCGGCGGGCACGCCCTGCCGATCGCCCCACGAGTTCGAATGAATGCGCGCACCTTGCGCGTACGCCTGCTCGAGAATCGGCGTGAGATTCACGGGGCAGCCGATGCCAGGACGCTGCGCGCAGTTGTCGCCGCCGATGAATCCCGCGTCCTGCACGATCAACTTCGCGGCGGGCGCGATCGCGTCGCCGAAATCGTGCACGCCGAACGGCGCGCGATCGCCGGTCGCCGCCGCCGCCGCGTGCGTGCCGTGTCCCTGATTGTCGTACGCATTCGGCGCGCTCGGGTTGTCCCACAGAAAGTCGTACGCGATGACTTTTCTGCGCGACAAATCCACGGTGTTCGCAGGCGGCGGCGAGTTGTCCGCCTCCGCGAAGTAACAACTATTGATGTTGAGACCGGTGTCGAGCACCGCGATGATCTGTCCCTCGCCGCGAATGCCGTGATCGTGGATCGGAGTGCCGCCCGTCGCGGAGCCCGATTGCAGCGAGCGATACGAGCGCTCGTTCGCGGAGACGCTGAACGCGATCAGAACGACGGCAAATAACTTGCGCATCGCGCGTCGGAACACGGCCTCAGTGCACGAACTTCCGCCGATTGCGAATGTAGTCCGCGAGGATGTACTCCCCCAGCCGGTCCGGCGACGAGTAGTACGCGCGGCCGCGATTGATCTTCGAGAGCTGATCGACGAAGTTCACGAGCATCGGATCGGTGGCGAGCATGAACGTCGTGATCGGAATGCCCGCGCGGCGGCAGCGATCGGCTTCTTCGAGCGTGCGGTTCACGATCTTCATGTCGAGGCCGAACGAGTTCGTGTACAAGCGCCCGCCTTCATCGAGCGCGGACGGCTTGCCGTCCGTGATCATGAAGATCTGTTTGTTGTTGTGCTTTCGCCGCCGAAGAATGCGCTGCGCGAGCTCCAGTCCCGCTTTCGTGTTCGTGTGATACGGACCAACCTTCACGTACGGAATCTCGGAGATCGGCACCTCGGTCGCGTCGTCGCCGAACAGCAGCACGTCGATCGAGTCCTTCGGATACTTCGTGAGGATCAGCTCCGTCAGCGCGAGCGCGACTTTTTTCGCCGGCGTGATGCGGTCCTCGCCGTAGAGGATCATCGAGTGCGAGATGTCGATCATCACGACCGTCGCGCAATTCGAGTTGTGCTCGGTCTCGAACACTTCGAGATCGTCTTCGGTGATCGTGATTGCGTCCGCGGGATCGGTGTGCTTCATCGCGTTCTGCAGCGAGCGGATCGAATCGATCGACAGCGGATCGTCGCCGAATGCATATGGCCGCGTTTCGGTGAGCCGCTCCGTCCCCGCTCCCGCCTGCGCGACGGAATGCGAGCCGACCGCGGATTTCTCGAGACCGCCGAAGATCTCATCGAGCGCATCGCGGCGAATCGAACGCTCGCCGCTCGGGCCGAGGACGAGATTGCCCTCGCCGTCCTGCCCGATGACGTTCTCCGCCATCAGCTGCGCGAAGAACGCTTCGAGATCAACGTCTTCGCCGATGAGTCCGCGCTGCTGCAGCATGCGCATCCAGCGCATTGCTTCTTCGACGTCGCCGCCGCTTTGCAGCAGCAGATGATTGAAGAGACGGCGGAGTCCCAGCTCCGCGAGCAGTTGGCGGATGAGATCGGGATCGAGATAGGAGTAGCGGCTTCGCATGAAGTCAGTGGGCAGTATGCAGTTGGCAGTCGTCTGCAAACTGCAAACTGCTCACTGCCTACTTCGGTTGAGCTTCTCGATCCACTTCGCGATGCTCGGATTGTTCGGCATCTTGTCGCGCGCTTCTTCGAGTCCCGCGAGTGCGTCGTCTTCGCGTCCGAGGATCAGCAAGATCTGCACGCGCAACTCGATCAGCGACTGATACAGCGAGAAGTCGCTGAGAGTGTGATTCGACAGCAACGAAATCCCGCGATCGACGAACTTCAGCGCAACTTCCGGCTTCGAGTCGTTGAGCGCGTCGGCGGCGAAGCGGTGCAGCATGCGCGGCGAATCGCCGAGGAATGATTTCGCGTCGACAAATTGCGAGAGAGCTTCGCGCACCACCGACTCCTGATCGGGGAACCAGCCGTCGCGAATGATGCGATCGATCTGGCGGGAAAGCTCGTTCGGGATGTCCGCGGTGACGCGCGCCATGCCGCGAGTTTACCGCACGCTCCGAAGCACGTTGAATTTCAGCAGCTCCTGGAACGTGATCGTCGAATCGAGGTCCTCGCGCGCGAGGCGCAGCGCCTGGTGCAATCCCTCGAGCGCCATCTCCATCCAGAACGCGAGCTCTTCGTCCGATTTCGCGCCGCTGTATTTCGTCGCGACGTCGGCGAGACGCGGCACGTGCTTCAGCGCGGCGAAGTATTCGGCGAACGGCTGCTCGTCGGAGAGCGTGACTTTGTTCCCTTCCGCGAACCAGCTGATGATCGATTCGTACGCCGGCTCTGTCGGCGCGCTCGGTTTCGGTTCTTCGCGCGGCGGTTCCTTCTTCTTCGCATTACGGCGGCCCGCGAACATGTCGTCGAGATCGTCGTTGTCGATCTCGCCGTAGCCGCGGCGCTCGCGCTCCGCGCGTTGCGCGATGCCCGCGCGCTCGGGCGCGGGGAATTTTGACTCGAACAATTTCGCGACCGCCTGCCCGATCAACTTCCGCGCAACGACTTCCGCACCCTGCTGCTCGCCTTCGTACACCATCTCGACCTTGCCGGTGATCGCGGGCAGGATCATCGACAAGTCGGAAAGTCGCGGAAACACGACGCGATCGTTCGTGATCGCAGCGCGCCGCTCGAGATTCGATTGCAGCAGTTCCATCGCTGCGATCGTCAGTCGCGCGGACACGCCAGACGACTGATCGACGAGATCGGAGCCACGCGCGACGAACGCGATGTTCTCGACGAGATCGCGCACGTAGAGCGGGA
Source organism: Thermoanaerobaculia bacterium (assembly GCA_035544355.1). GTDB lineage: Bacteria > Acidobacteriota > Thermoanaerobaculia > Gp7-AA8 > Gp7-AA8 > DATKFO01. The sequence continues at coordinate 2,972 of DATKFO010000017.1, read as the reverse complement.
TGTCGATGCGCGCGCCGCCTTCGCGCTCGAGCCACGCTTCCTGCTGCGTGATGCGCCGCGCGGTGTCGATCGACTGCGGGTAGTGCGTGAGGATCTGCGAGTCGATGCGATCCTTGAGCGGCGTGATGATGTTCCCGCGGCTCGTGTAATCCTCGGGATTCGCGCTGAACACGAGCACCACGTCGAGCGGAATGCGCACCGGAAATCCGCGAATCTGCAGATCGCGCTCTTCGAGAATGTTCAGCAGCGCGACCTGAATGCGCGGCGCGAGATCGGGCAGCTCGTTGATCGCGAAGATGCCGCGATTCGTGCGCGGGATGATGCCGTAGTGGATGACTTCCTCATCCGCGTACGTGAGCCGCTGATTCGCGGCCTTGATCGGATCGATGTCGCCGATGAGATCGGCGACAGTGACGTCAGGCGTCGCGAGTTTTTCGCGATAGCGCTCGTCGCGCGTGATCCACGTGACCCGCAGATCGTTCCCCTGCTCCGCCGCGAGACGACGGCAGCGCTTGCACGTCGGCGCGAGCGGCGAGTCGTTGATCTCGCAGCCGTCGATGATCGGCACGTGCTCGTCGAGCAGCGCGGTGAGCGAACGCAGGATGCGCGTCTTCGCCTGACCGCGCAGGCCGAGGAGAATGATGTCGTGCTTCGAGAGGATCGCGTTGTGCATCGCGGGGATGACGGTGCGCTCGTAGCCGTGGATGCCGGGGAACGTCGTGTCGCCGCGGGCAATGGTTGCGAGCAGGTTCGCGCGCATTTCGTCTTTGACGGAGCGGATGCGGTAGCCGGACGCGCGAAGCTCGCCGAGGGTGTGCACGTTCATGGAGTCTCTTCCGGAACAGGCGTGGGATCAGGATCGCGATTGAATTCGTTCATCGCCCGGCGGAGATCGCCGCGCGTGAAAAGGAAGAGCGCGTCGACGGCACGCTCGATCGTGCGCTCGACGATCTGCTGTTCGTCCGGCGCGAATTCGTCGAGGACGTAATCGCGTAACCGTTCGGAGTAGCTCGCACCGCGCACGCCGAATCGTAAGCGCGGAAATCGCTCGCTCGCAAGCGAGGCCACGATCGAGCGCATGCCGTTGTGCGTCCCGGGCGATCCGTTCGGACGGATGCGCAGGCGTCCGAGCGGCAGATCGATGTCGTCGTACACGATGATCAGATCGTCGGTCGATTCGAGATACGCGTTCGCGAGCAACTTCACCGCATCGCCGGAAAGGTTCATGTACGTGAGCGGCTTCGCGACCATCACCGCGCCGCCTGCGACGCGGCCGCTCCCCGTCATCGACGACTTCTCATGCTTCGCGATGTCGATGCGGAACTTGCGCGCAAACGCGTCGGCAACGAGCCAGCCGATGTTGTGGCGCGTGCGCTCGTATTCCGTGCCGGGGTTGCCGAGGCCGACGATCAGTTTCATCCGGACGCGAAGCGTACAATGCGGGTCATGGACGCGCTACCTTCCGTGATCGCGGAAAAGCTCAGCGAAGTGCGCACACTTTGCGAGAAGTATTCCGTCCGCAAGCTGACGATTTTCGGATCGGCGGTGAAGGGAACATTCGATCCGGAGAAGAGCGATCTCGATTTCGTGGTGGAGTTCGAGTGGCACCCGGATCCCCTGGAGCGCGGCCGGCGATGGCTCGAGCTTTGGGACGATCTGCGCGATCTCTTCGAGCGCAACGTCGATCTTCTCGTGGCATCGACCATCGAGAATCCTTATCTCCTCGCGCAGATCGATCTCGCGCACATCGACGTGTATGCAGCTTGAAGCACGAGCGCGGCTCGAGCACGTCGTCGACTACGTGATCATTTTCGATGAGGGTGTTTGGCTCGTCATCGAGACCAAGTTGCCCACTCTCCTCGCCGAAGTACGTGAACTCCTTGCGGAGCCCTGACCCAAAGCGGCGACTGCGCTTCGCCGCACTCCACATGGTCAGAATCCTGCATCAAGCTCAGCAAACGCATGAGCCAGCGGCAGCGGATCGTCATCATCGACGACAACGCGAACGACGTGCAAGTCACGCGTCGATTTCTCGAGCGTCGCGGGTACGACGCTTTTCCTGCGCTCTCCGGTGAGGAAGGTCTCCGTCTCGCGGAGGAAGTGATCCCCGATGCGATCGTCGTCGATTACCGCATGCCGGGAATGGACGGCTTCGAAGTCGCGCGCCGAATCAAAGCCGATCCGCGGCTGCAAACGATTCCGATCCTCATGCTCACCGGCGCGGACGCGTCGCAACACGTCGTCGAAGGACTCGGCGCCGGCGCGGACGATTACGTCACGAAGGGATCGGACACCGAAGTGCTCTTCGCGCGATTGCGTGCGCTGCTGCGCGTGAAGGCGTATCAGGATCAGCTGCGGCGCATGAATCAGCAGATGACGCGCGATCTGCAGATCGCGCGGCGCGTGCAGGAAGCGCTCGTGCCGCCGTCATCGTTCCGCACGCCGCGCATCGAAGTGCGCTCCGCGTACATCCCGAGCGAAGTGCTGTCCGGCGATTTCTACGACTACTTCGTGCAGGACGGGAAGATGTATCTCTTCGTCGCCGACGTGTCGGGCCACGGTCTCCCTGCGGCGATTCTCGTCGCGTTGCTGAAGAGCTACATCCACACCGAAGCGGGCTCCGATCGCTCGCTCGCCGATTTCATGACGCAGCTGAATGATTTTCTTTTTAGTGTCAGCCTGCCGACGCAGTACGCAACCGCGCAGCTCTTCCGCATCGACGACGACGGTCGCCTCGAATATACGAACGCAGCGCATCCGCCGTTTCTCCTCTGCAAGCGCGCGTGCCGCACCGCGATCCACGAGCAACCAGGCAATCTCCTCGGCGCGATGCCGAACATGCTCTTCGACGAGCACGCGCTCACCGTGTCACCTGGAGACACGTTGTTCGTATACACAGATGGATTGACAGACCGCAGAAACGACGCAGGTGAGTTCTACGCGATCGATCGCATCTCGATGCTGATCGAAAC
>DATKFO010000016.1:0-3085 GCA_035544355.1 Thermoanaerobaculia bacterium | reverse complement strand
CCGAGGGGCCCCGGGCTCACGCCACGGGGCTATAGAACAATAGAACCTTCTCATACAACCGTGCACCAATCGCCTGCTTGCATTCAAACGAACACCCGCCAATGTGCGGCGTGAGGATCAGCCGCGGATCATCGGGCAGCGGAGCAAGTGGCGGCTCGGGGTCGTAGACGTCGAGCGCGAGGCCGGCGAGGTGGCCGTCGGCGAGCGCGGCGAGCGCGGCGTGCTGGTCGAGCACTTCGCCGCGCGAGGCGTTGATCAGGAACGATCCGCGCGGCATCGCGCGCACGTCGATCATGTTGCGCGTTTCGTTGGTGAGCGGGACGTGCAGCGTGAGGATGTCGCTCGATGCGATGAGTGAAGACAGCGACTCACAGCGCGAGGCAAACGGAAAGTCCGCGATGTACGGATCGTACGCGCGAACCTCGACGCCGAATGCGTGAGCGAGTCGAGCGACGCGAGTGCCGACTTGACCGAGACCGACGATGCCGAGACGGTAGTGGCGGAGCTCGTGGCGCGTTGCGCAGTCGTCGCGTTGCCAGCGGCCTGCGACCACTTCGCGCGTGTAGAACGGGACCGTGCGCGTGAGCGCAATCATGAATCCGAGGACGAGCTCGGCGACGGCGTTCGCGTTCTCGCCGGGAAGACTGACGATCGCGATACCGCGCTCGCGCGCATACGCGTGGTCGATGTTGTCGGTGCCGCTCGTGCCTTGCGCGATCAGCTCGAGGCGCGGCGCGCGCTCGAGCACGCGGCGCGTGACGCGGTTGTACGCGCGCGTGACGAGAATCTCCGCGTCGCCGACGATCTCCGCGAGCTCGTCCTCCGTGCGCACGGGCTGATGCACGACGTCGAAGCGCGCGTCCTCGCGCGCGCGGTCGAGAAATGTGCGGTCGATGTCGGCGGCGACGACGAGCTTCTTGCTTTTCATCCTGAGCGACCGTTCGCGAATGCGAACGGGAGTCGAAGGATCAACGGAGCCATCGCGACGAACGTACCACAGGCGTCATCCGCGCGGTGTCGATTGCGCGTGCACTCCGGTGGCTCCATCGATCCCTCGACTCCGCGTCGCTTTCGCGACGCGTCGCCCGGGATAAACTTCAAGGCCTTGCGCAAGCATCAAACTTTCCTCATCGCCTTCGCCGTCTACAACTTCGTCCTCTTCTTCCCGGTTCTGTTCATGGGACGAGTCGTGTCGCCGAACGATGTGTATTACAACTTCGAGCCGTGGGCGACGTATCGCCCCGCGAGCGCGTTCATCACGCAGAACTCGCTGCTCAACGATCCGCCGACGGCGTATTACACGCTGATCTCGCTGCTGAAGCACGAGCCGGGCGCGTTTCACTGGAATCCATACATCGCGAGCGGTGTGCCGGGATTCGGATCGTCGGGCGCCGCCGTGCTTTCGCCGTTCATTCTGATTCCTGCGCTCGCAGTGCCGTTGCCGTGGGTGTACACGGCCATTCTCTTTCTCAAATTCAACGCGGCGCTGCTCTTCGCGTATCTCTGGCTTCGCGAAGAAGGTCTCGGCAATCGCGGCGCGGCGATCGGCGCGATCGTCGTTGCGGGCGCGGGCATCTACGCGGTGCGCTGGTTGTGGCAGCTGACGAATGCGACCGCGCTCTTTCCGCTGCTGCTGTTTCTTGTGCGCCGCGCGTTCAATCGCAAGCGCACGCCGATCTGGCTCCTCACGCTGATCGCGCTCGCCTACGCCCTGGCGGGCTTCCCCGCCGCCATGGCTTACGGCGCCTACCTCGCCCTCGCGTACGCGATCTTCCTCGCGATTCGCTTCCGCCGCCTCCCCGCGCTTCGCCTCGGCGAAGCGCTGCTCGCCGCCGTACTCGCGCTCGCGATCGCCGCGCCGTCGCTCGTTTCGTTCGCGCAGTTGATTCGCCGCACCGGCTACCTCGGCATCCGCCAAAACGCGGCGCTCGTCGCATTCCCCGCATCGCATTGGCGCAGCTTCCTCGATCCCGATCGCCTCGGCAGTCCCGCATCGAAAGACTGGATCGGCGATCGCGCGCTCGGACCGCTCAACAACTTCATCGAGTCGACGATCTACCTCGGCATCGCCACGATTTTTCTGGCGGCGCTCGCGCTCGCGAATCGCCGTACGCAAACGCGCTGGTTCTGGATCTTCGCGACGCTCGTGATTCTCGCGTGCATGTTCGGACTCTTCGGGATCGAGCACCTCGCGGCGCGCGTGCCGGGCATCAAGTACTCGTGGCTCGCGCGCGTTGGGATGTTGCTGCCGGTGGCCGCGGGATACCTCGCTGGGTGCGGCGCAGCGATGGGGGACAGGCTGAAGCCTGTCCTACGTTCCATCGTCGCAGGCGCGTTTGCGATCGTCGTCGCGTTCGATCTCGCGCTGTTCGCCGGCCGCTTCTACCCGTTTCTGCTGCCGAGCGATGCGGCGGTGCCGGCGACGCCGACGATCCAGTTTCTGCGCGCGGAGCGCGGGCCGTTTCGCGTCGCGCCGTTCTTCATCGACCTCTGGCCGAATTCGTCGGAGCTCTTCCGTATCGAAGACATGCGCAGTCACTTCAGCTCGGAAGAAACGTATCGAAAAATGCTGCAGCGCATCGATCCGTCTTCGTGGGACGGACGCTCGACGATCTTGCAGTTCAACAGCCTGCAATTCAATTTCAACGATCCGCTCGTCGGGATGCTCGGCGTGCGCTGGTATCTCGAGCAGCGCTCGATCGACATCGTGAAGTGGACAACGTTCAAGGAAACTAAGCCGGGCGTGAAAGAAATTGGCGCGTTGAAATTCAAATCGGGCGCGCTGTTCCGCCGCACGATCGCGATCGAAGACGATCCGTTCTGGGCGATCGAGATTCCGGTCGGCGTCGACAAGACGTCCGGCGTCGCACCGCGACTCTTCGTAACGCTGCAGAAAAACGGCGCGGTGGTCTGGTCGCGTGCGTTCGCGCCCGACGACATCCGCGTGTTGAGCAAGATCTACATGCCCGTGCGTCCGTACGCAAAACGCGGCGAGAGCGTTGTGATCACGCTGCGATCGCGAGGTATCGAAGGCAATGTGCTGAAGGGCGCGGGCGCGGCGAGCGGCGAGACCGCGTTGTTCTAC
>DATKFO010000015.1:0-2259 GCA_035544355.1 Thermoanaerobaculia bacterium | reverse complement strand
GCCCGATCCGTGGCTGGATGTCGTGCAGCGCTATCCGCTCGGCATCAAGGTGCACGGAAAAGTCGTGTCGCTGACCGACTACGGCGCATTCGTCGAGCTCGAAGAAGGCGTCGAAGGATTGATCCACGTCAGCGAAATGTCGTGGACGAAAAAAATTCGCAACCCGTCGAAGATGCTTTCGATCGGCAGCGAAGTCGAAGCGGTCGTCTCCGACGTCAACGTTCCGAATCGCCGCATCTCGCTTTCGCTGAAAGCACTCGAACAGAATCCGTGGCAAACGATCGGTGAGCGCTATCCCGTCGGCTCGATCATCGAAGGCAAGGTGCGCAACCTCACCGACTTCGGCGCGTTCGTCGAAGTCGAGGAAGGCATCGACGGACTCATTCACATCTCCGACATGTCGTACAACCGCCGCCTCAAACATCCGAACGAGGTGTTGAAGAAGGGCGATACCGTGAAGGCGCGCGTGATCAATGTCGACGGCGAGAACCAGCGGCTGTCGCTTTCGATCCGCGAGTTCCTGCCGAACGAGTTCGACGGCTTCGCGAAAGAGCATCAGGTCGGCGATGAGGTGATCGGCACCGTTTCGAAGATCACGGATTTCGGCTTGTTCATTCGTCTCGCCGACGGTGTCGAAGGACTCGCGCACGTTTCTGAAGTCATGCGCGACGGACGACAGAAGCTCGACAAAGTTTTTCATCCCGGCGATCCGATTCGCGCGCGCATCATCAAGATCGACACCGGCGAGCGGAAGATCGGTCTCACGACGCGCGACGTCGAGCCACTCACGGATGACGAACGCGCGCAGCACGGCGGTGGATCGCCGGCGCCGTCCGGCGATGAGCCGGCGCAGCAGGATTGAGCATGTCCGAATTCGAAAACGCTCCACCGCCGCCGGATGATCCGCAGCCGACGCCACCGCCGCCGCCGGCCGCACCCGTCCAGCAGCCCGCACCTGTGATTCCGCCGCCCGCGCCGCGCAAGAAATCGCGCGCCGGTGTCTTCTTCCTCGGCGCGTTCAGCGGCTGTCTCGTCATCGTCGCCATCATCATCTTCGTCAGCTTTCTCGCGATCGCGGGATCGTCGAGCGGCGATACCGGCGAGTTGAGCATCGGCCGCGACAAGATCGCGATCCTTCCGATTGAAGGAGAGATCCTCGAGTCGCGCGACGCGATCGAAGCGCTGCACCGCTACGCGAATAACTCGATGGTCAAAGGCATCGTCGTTCGCATCAACAGCCCCGGCGGCGCGATCGCGCCGTCGCAGGAGATCTACGCAGAGATTCGCAAGACGCGCGAGAAGAGCGGAAAGCCGATCATCGCGTCGATGGACAGCGTCGCGGCGTCGGGCGGTTACTACATTGCGTCCGCGTGCGACGAGATCGTCGCGAATCCCGGCACGATCACCGGCTCGATCGGCGTGATCCTGCAGTGGTTCGAGATGAAGGACCTGGTGCAGTGGGCGAAGTTGAAACCGCAGACGATCACGAGCGGTCCGATGAAAGCCGCAGGCTCGCCGTATACAGAGCTCAGCGACGCGGATCGCGCGTATTTGCAGCGCATCGTTTCGCAACTGCATCTGCAGTTCGTGCACGCAGTCGCCGAAGGTCGCAAAGGAAAAATCTCTGAAGCGGAAGTGAGCAAGATCGCGGACGGCCGCGTGTTCACGGGTGAAGAGGCCGTCGGTCTCAAGCTCGTCGATACCCTCGGCAGCCTCGACGATGCGGTGCGCATTTCCGCGAAACGCGCCGGGATCAAAGGCGAGCCGGCGCGGCTGTGGCCCCGCAAGCGGGAAGGATCGCTGCTCGAATTGCTTTCCGGTCAGAACGAGAGCGAATCGATGCTCGAGCGCATCGTCAGCCGTCACATGCCACGATTTCTCTACAGGTGGTGAGGAGCATGAGCGAGGATACATTCCTGGATCGGGAGATGGACGAGGACGGCGAGCGTCACGACGCTGACGGCGATTCCGCGCATGGCGTGATGACGAAGGCGGAGCTCGTCGACGAAGTCGCGCGCGTCGTACAGCTCACCAAGAAGCAGGCCGAGACGATCGTCAACATCGTGTTCGACTCGATCGTCGACTCGTTACGCGCGGGACAGAAAATCGAATTGCGCGGCTTCGGCAGCTTCCGCCTCCGCAGCCGCAAATCGCGCACCGGCCGCAATCCGAAAACCGGCGAGAAGGTCGAAGTGCCGTCAAAGAAAATCCCGTACTTCAAACCGGGCAAGGAACTGAAGGAACTGATCAACAAGACGC
>DATKFO010000014.1:0-5058 GCA_035544355.1 Thermoanaerobaculia bacterium | reverse complement strand
CGAGCTTGCCGTCGACGATCTTCACCAGCGGCGCGGGGTAATCCATCACCGACGTCCGTCCATACGACGACGCGGCCATGTTGTGATCGAGGCCGAGCGTGTGGCCGACTTCGTGCGCGGCGAGCTGGCGGATGCGCGCGAGCGCGAGCAGCGACGGACTCGTTTTCGGATCGAGCTGCGAGAGCGCTTCGTCGTGCAGCTCGTCGAACTGCGGAACGAGTCCGCTCGCGATCATGTGGTCCTGGCGAATGCGCAGCGATCCGAGCCGAACATTACCCTTGATGATTTCGCCGGTGCGCGGATCGGTTACGGATTCGCCGTACGACCAGCCGCGCGTCGAGCGATGCACCCAGTTGACGATGTTGTAGCGCACGTCCATCGGATCCGCGTCGGGCGGCAGCACTTCGACGTGATACGCGTTGCGAAATCCCGCGGCTTCGAACGCGGCGCTCCACCACGACGCACCTTCGACGAGCGCGCTGCGGATCGGCTCCGGCACGCTGTTGTCGACGTAATAAACGATCGGCTTCACAACCTCGGACACCGCCGCACTCGGATCGCGCTTCTCGAGCCGATGCCGCGTGATCCAGCGCTTCTCGAGCGGACCGGTGAACGGGCTCGCGTAGTCGTAGACCTCGACGCCGAACATGCCGACGCGCGGATCGAGGCGCCGTGGTTTGTATCCCGGCTCCGGTAGCGCGACGAACGAATGATGCTCGCGGATCGTGACGATCTGCGGCACGGGCGTCACGCTCGCGACGAGATCGCCCGCCTTCCCTTCTGTGACGAACGTGAGAATCGCTTCGACTTCGGTGTTGCGCGGGAACGCTTTCGTGCGCGGCAGATGAATCGCGCTACGCGTACGATCGAGCGTGTACGAGCCTTGCTCGGTGTCGCGCAGACGGCGAATCACGCCGTGCATGTCGCTGAGAAAGAAATCGGTCGCGTCGACGATCACGCGATCGCCGAATGACGAGTCGATCGTGAACGACGCGAGGATCGATTTCGCGAACGAGTCTTCGACGGCCTTCCGTTCCGCTGCGTTATCCGTGATCGCGCGAAAGCGCGTGTTCAATTCGACGAGCAGCACGCGCGGGCCGACGCGATCGAAGCGGACGAGATGCGTTGCGCCGAGCTCGCCGCGATCGAGGCCGACGGGATTCGATCCGAGGCCGGCGGGGAGCGAGGTTTGGTAAATCATTTCCTCGCCGATGCGCGCGACGTCCATCAGCAGCTTGCCACGCTCTGCGTCCCAGAACAGCGGAACGTAGCCGTCGATGCGCTGCAGTTTCGCGAACGGATCCGTTGGTGGCAGCGGCGTGAAGGGCTTCGGCGGAACGGTTGCGCAGGCGGTGAGAAGAACGAGGACGATCGCAAATCGGCGCATGTCGCGCGAGATTGTAGAGGTCAACCCGGTCCGAACGAGAGGAAGCGCACTTGCGCGCCGAGGACTCGGCCGTCGTTCGGCGGACGGACGGCGCGATCGACCACGATCTCGAGCGTGTTCGTGCTGCCGTTCACCGCGCTCGTCACATCAAAGTCGCGCGACATGTTCGCTTCGTCGACGCGCACGCGTCCGACGACGTGGCCGTTCAGTACAAACGACACGACGGGATGCGACGGCAGCGTTTCGACCGGAACTCCGAATTGCACACGGAGCACGGTACGGCCGCGCGCGGGTGGTAGCAGCGTGACGGAGTGATCGGACATCCAGCGCCACTCGTCCATCCCCGAGCGCTCGCCTTCGTACCAGCCGGAGACGAATTGCGGTAGCTCGCGCAACGGCTTGAGAGTGATCTCGAAGTAATGCCGGCGCGCGATGTTCCACAGACGGCCACGATCGCGTTCGAAGAAAAATCCGGAGGACTTCCCTTCGCTCGCTTCGGCGATCAGCCATGCGTCACGTTTCGCGGTGAACGGCATCGCGCGATCGTCCAGCACGCGCGTGAAGTGCACCGACGGCGCGAGGTATTCGACGAACGGAACCATGCCGTACGCGACGAAGAGCTCCTGGCGTTTCGGATCGAGATGCCGCTGCACGGCGTCGATCGCGCGCACCGGCGGCGAGAGCTCGTTGCGCACGGGGCCGAGCGTTGGAATCGTGTACGAAGCGAATGCGAATGCGAGCGCGAATCCGAGTGCAGGCTCGAGCCACGCGCGGCGCTCGCTCGCGCGCGCGATTCCGTCCGCGGCCAGCAGCGCGAACATCGGCTGATAGCCGATCGAGAAGCGGCTGATGCTGAAGCGATCGAGCATCAGCCACGCCATGATCGCGAACGGCAGGAACATCAGCAGCACGTACAGCACGCGGCGATCGCGCGTCTTGATGGCGCCGACGAGCGATACGATCGCGAACAGCGACGTGATCGCGCTCAGCACCGGCGACTGGTATTGCTTGAGGAAAAAGCGATCGGCCATGCGCCACAGCGGCGGGCGATCGGGATTGCGGAACGAGTCGGTGCGCGAGATGTACTCGCCGTGTCCGCGAACGGTGTCGAGATATTTGTCGAACGAACCGGTCGCGTAGCTCGCCGCTCCGTATGCGACGCTGCAGATGACGACGCCGATGAGCAGCGCGACGATGATCTCGCGCGGCTTGCGCTTGATCGTGGCGACGAGGCCGGGCCAGAGTCCGACGAGCAGGTTCTGCGGACGCATGCCGATCGCGAGCGCGAGCAGCAGTGTGCCGATCCAATACGCGTTGCGGCTGCGCACTCCGCGGAGCAGCATCGCGCACGCGAAGATCACGAGCGCGATCGACGGGATGTCGCTGAATGCGGTGCCGCCGAAGAACCAAACGTTTGGAAAAAACGAGAAAAGCAGCGCGGCGACGAGCGACGTCTTGAAGCGCCAGCGCAGCTCGCGCGCGAGCAGGAACATCGCCGGAAACAGCAGCACCGCGGCGATGAGATTCACCGACTGCAGCGCGCGGAAATCACTCGGCGCGACCAGCCGCACGATCTTCGCCATCGCGATGTAGACGGGAAAGCCGGGCGGATGCGGGTGGTGCATCGTGACGTCGTAGCCGCGCATGCCGAGGCAGAAGAGCGCTTCGTCCCAGTCCCAGATCGAGCGCGCGAGCGCGAGAAATCGCGTCGCGGCACACATCGCCGCAACGAGAAGAAACAGGAGTCGCTCACGGCGCGTGAGCGGTGGCGGGGGGAGACTGAGATCCATCATCAGCTACGAAAGGGATGCGAAGGATCTCACGGAACGCTCAGAACTTGAACAGCAGCGCCGCGAACAACGCACTGTCGCCTTTCTTCACGCCGGGCGCCGGCGGCTGTGATTTGTAATCGTAGACATACGCGAGCTTCAGCTCCGCGCGCGTGGCGATCGTCGTCGTGAGTCCGGCGTCGAAGTGATACAGCGCGTCGCCGAAATCGTTTGCCTTCCAGATGCCCGTCAACTTCTGGGTGAGCTTGCTCGTCTTCGAGATCGCCCAGTCGAAGTCCTCACCTGCTTTCACGGCCGCGCCGTTCGAGCCTTTCTCGAACTGTGCGCCCGCGGCCGCATCGACCGTCAGGTTGCGCGTGTCGCTTTTCAGCACGCGATAGCCCGCGCCGGCAAGCGGTGCGACGAAGTAATCAATGTCCTTGAACGGATCGCGCAGATACGAAACCTCGGCGAACGTGAACGTTCGCTCCGAGATCGACCACTCGCCGCGCGCATTCGCGGTCGCTTTGTCGACTTGCGTCTCGCCGCCCGAATCGCCGCGCAAGTAGAGCGCGTCGGCCTTGAAGAGAAACTTCGTCTTCGGATCGTATTTCGTGGTCAGCGACAGGTTGATGTTCTTCGTGTCGGTGTTGCCGCTGGTGATGGCAAGGCCGGCGCCGATGCTGCTGGCCCATTGCGCTTCGGCGGCGGTGGCGACGAGAAGGCACGCGAGGGCGGCGATGATGCGATTCATGCCGCCCGGCTAAGCAAAAAGCTAGCCGCGCGTGTAGGCCTGATAGAACTTGCCGTCGTGGTCCGCGAGGCGGCGCAGCGGCGCGCTCGGGTTGTAGCGCGGGCCGACGCGCGACGAAAGCTCGTCGAGGCGCGCGAGGATGTACGGCGTGCCGAGGGAATCGGCGTAGCGCAGCAAGCCGCCGCGGAACGGCGGGAAGCCGGTGCCCATGATCATCGCGAGATCGAGCTCCGCGGCCGACGCAACGATCTTCTCGTCGAGAATCAGCGCGGCTTCGTTGATCATCGAGAGCAGCATCCGCTCGACGACGGCGGTCGCATTCGCGGGCTGCGGCGTTTTGATGCCGAGCACTTTGTAGACGCTCGCGTCGGGACCTTTGCGCTTGCCGTTTTCGTAGAGATAGAGCCCACGCCCGTTTTTCTTGCCGTGACGTCCGTCGGCGTAGAGCGCTTCGACGACTTTCGATTTCGTCATGCGCTCGCCGAATGCATCGCCGAGGATGACCGCGACTTTCGCGGCGACATCGATGCCGACTTCGTCGAGCAGCGCGGCCGGTCCCATCGGCATCCCGAAATCGACCATCGCCTTGTCGAGCGACTCGATCGAGTTGCCTTCCTCGAGCAGAAATCCTGACTCGTTCATGTACGGACCGAGGATGCGATTGACAACGAATCCTGGTCCGTCGTTGCAGTAGACGACGGTCTTGCCGAGCTTGCGCGCGAAACTCGCGACGGTGACCATCGCGACATCGGACGATTTCTCGCCGCGAATGACTTCGACGAGCGGCATGCGATCGACGGGATTGAAGAAGTGCATGCCGACGACGTTCTCGGGATGCGCCGCTTCGGCGGCGATCTGCGTGATCGGAATCGTCGACGTATTCGTCGCGAAGATCGCGCCCGGCTTCGCGAGCGATTCGAATTCCTTCAGCACGCTGCGCTTGATACCGACGTTTTCGACGACGGCTTCGACGACGACGTCTGAGCGCTGGAAGCCGCTCCAATCGGTCGTCGACGTGATGCGCGCGAGTTTGCGCTCCATCTCGCCGCGCGTCATGCGGCGGCTCTCGACTTTGCGCTTCCACACTTTCGCTGCGGCTTTGAGTCCGCCCGAGATCGCGTTCCAGTTGATGTCGCGCATGCGGACCG
>DATKFO010000013.1:0-3608 GCA_035544355.1 Thermoanaerobaculia bacterium | reverse complement strand
GTTTCTCCCGCTGTCGTTGCTGGTGCTGGCGATCTTCACGTTCGGGTTGTCGCTCGCGCTGTCGGCGATCGCCGTTTATTTTCTGGACCTGCGCGAGATGTACACCGTGGCGCTGACCGCGCTGATGTACCTCACGCCGATCATCTATCCCGCCTCGATCATCCCTGTGCGCTTCAAGGCGTTCATCCAGCTGAACCCGTTCACGTACATGGTCGCGATCGTGCGCACGCCCGTGTTCGAAGGAACACTCCCGTCGCCCAACGAGCTCGGCATCGCCTCGGCACTTGCCATCGCGTCGGTAATCATGGGCTGGGCGATCTTCCGCCGCCTTTCGCGCGGGTTCTATCCGTACCTATGAATCACACTACGTGTCATCCTGAGCGATGAACGCCGTCGATTTTCACAGCATCAGCGTGACGTATCCGTCGCAGCGCATCCCCTCCCTGAAAGAGTGGCTGCTGCGCGGCGGCCGCGCGCGCGGCGAAGACATCCACGCGTTGCGCGACGTCACGTTTTCCGTCACCGCGGGCGATTCGTTCGGCATCATCGGCGGCAACGGCGCGGGCAAATCGACACTCGTGCGCGTCGCGGCCGGCATCATTCCGCCGTCCGGCGGTGAAGCGACGACGCGCGGAGTCGTCGCACCGATCATCGAGCTCGGCACCGGCTTCGAAGGCGAGCTCTCCGGCCGCGAAAACATTTTCTTCAACGGCGCACTCCTCGGCCGCTCGCGAGCGTTCATGAAGCGCGTGATCGACGAGATCATCGACTTCGCCGACATCGGCGCCGAGTTCATCGACGCACCGCTGCGCACATATTCGACCGGCATGGTCGCGCGCATCGCATTCGCGATCGCGACAACGATCGAAGCGGACATCGTGCTGCTCGACGAAGTGCTCGCTGTCGGCGACGTGCGCTTTCGCGAGCGCTGCTACGAGCGTATCCGCCAGTTCCACGCGAGCGGCGCGACGATCGTGCTCGTGTCGCACGACATGCACGCGGTCGAGGACCTCTGCTCGCGCGCCGCGTGGCTCGATCACGGACGCCTGCGCGCCACCGGCACGTCGCACGACGTGATCGATGCGTACACGCGCGCGACGCAGAAACGCGGTCCGGAGGCGCTGGTGCGGGCGTGATCTTTCTCCGGTTGCTGCGGGCTCTGTTTCCGCCGCGTGCGAAGCGCCTCCTGAAACGGATCTGGGATCCGAATCAGTCCTTGCCGCGCCCGAGCCGTCTCGACTTCCGCTGGTTTCGCCACGATCGGGAGACGCACGGCGCGACCGTCGTCATGGTCACGCACAACGCGCTCGAATACACGCGCGCCTGTCTCACCAGCCTCGGCGACACCGACATCGTCGTCGTCGACAACGCATCGACCGACGGCACGCTCGAGTTCTTGCGCGAGCGCGGCGTGCACGTGATCGCGAACGAGCACAACGAAGGATTTCCCGCCGCCGTGAATCGCGGCGTCGACGCGACACATGCGAACGTGATCGTCCTGCTCAACAACGACACGATCGTGCCGCCCGGAACGCTCACGCGCCTCGTACGTCATGCACTCGTTCCCGAAATCGGAATCGTCGTCGCCTCGACGAACTACGCAGGAAACGAATCGCGCGTCGACATCGACTACTCATCCCTCGACGAAATGCTCGCCTTCGCCGAAAAGCTCGCGCGCGAACACGAAGGCGATCGCTTCGACCTCGGCAGCGCCACGATGTACTGCGTCGCGCTTCGCCGCGACGTGTTCGATCGCGTCGGCCCCCTCGACGAGCGCTTCACGATCGGCACATTCGAAGACAAGGACTACTCCGAACGCATCCGCCGCGCCGGCCTGCGCGTTGTCTGCGCCGCCGACGCGTTCGTCCACCACTACGGCAGCGCGTCATTCGAGAAAATCCCCCAGCGGGAGTATTGGGAGTTGTTCGAGCGGAATCAGCGACTTTTCGAGGAGAAGTGGAAGGACACTTAAAACGATTTGGACTGCGGCGATCACAATCGCCGCTCTTGCACAGCCTTCGCGCAAAGTGTCAAAGAGCGGCGACTGCGGTCGCCGCAGTCCAGATCAAGAATCATCGGAGTGAACCGAAACCGCCCGAAGGGATGAAATCGTCAGATGGCGTACAACGAGAAACTCGCGCAACGCATCCGTACGGTCCTTCGCGGCCGTGGCCCCGCACCGGGGCTATTTTTCTAAATCGATATCGCGCGACTCGACCTTCCTCGCCGCCTCTCGCGCGGCCATCGCCTGCTCTCCGAAGCGCTGCAGCTCGCGCGTTGCGCGGCGCAGTTTCGTGCGGACTTCGTCGGCGTGACGGAGCATCTCGTCGATTTCGGCGCGCGTCAGCTCCATGGGGCCAGTGTAACGCCGCGTCGCGTGTGATCAAATCGCGCGGAATGCAGCGCGTGCTCCGCGTCATCGCGCGGTTGAATGTCGGCGGTCCCGCGCGACACGTCGTGTGGCTCGAGGAGGCACTCGCGCGCGAAGGCTTCGCGACGATGCTCGTCACCGGTGTTGTGCCTCCGGGCGAAGACGACATGAGCGCGTTCGCTGCGGAGCGCGGCGTGGTGCCGGTCGTGATCCCATCGATGAGCCGCGAGCTATCGCCGCGCGATCTCGTCACGATCTGGAAGCTCTGGCGCGTGATGGTGCGCTTTCGTCCCGACATCGTGCATACACACACCGCGAAGGCAGGAGCCGCGGGCCGCATCGCGGGACTGTTGTATCGATTCCTCTCGCGCCGCCGCTGCCGCTTCGTGCACACGTATCACGGCCACGTGTTTCACAGCTATTACGGTCGATGGAAGACGCGCGTGTTTCTGGCGATCGAGCGATTTCTCGCGCGAGTGAACACGGATCGCATCGTCGTCCTCGGCGAACAGCAGCGCCGCGAGATTTGCGAGACGTTCCGCGTCGGCGAAGCAAAACAATTCGCGATCGTGCCGCTCGGCTTCGATCTCGATGCCGTGCGCGGCGACGCGGAGCAACGCGACGCGTTACGCGCGGAGCTCGGCGTCGGAGCGGATGAACGAATCGTCGGCATCATCGGTCGCATCGCTGCGATCAAGAACCACGACCTCTTTCTTCGTGTCGCAGCAAAAGCGCATGACATCGCGCGATTCGTGATCTTCGGAGACGGCGCCGAGCGCGCGCGCCTCGAACGAGACGCCGCGGGTCGCGTGATCTTCGCCGGCACGCGCGATGCGGCGGCGATTCACGCGGCGGTCGACGTCGTCGCGCTCACGTCGCGCAACGAGGGAACGCCGCTCGCGATCCTCGAGGCGATGGCGAACGGCAAGCCGGTGATCAGCACTGACGTCGGCGGAGTCTCCGACCTTCTCGGCAACATCGTCGAGCACGGCGACGGCTTCGCGATCCGCGAGCGCGGCGTCACCGTCGCCTCCGATGACGAAGTGGGATTCGTCGCGGCGCTCACGCGTCTGCTGCGCGATGCGCCGTTGCGCGAGGTCCTCAGCAAAAACGGACGCGCATTCGTGGAATCGGCGCACACGAAGGAACGGATGGCCGCCGATATAATCCGCCTCTACCGTGAGCTCACCTGAAACGCCATCGCGCACCCTGATCACCGGCGGCTGCGGCTTCATCG
>DATKFO010000012.1:0-4079 GCA_035544355.1 Thermoanaerobaculia bacterium | reverse complement strand
ACGAAAGGCAGGGTCTTCGTCTTTGAGGATGCGTTGAATCTCAGCGGTATTCGACATCATCGATTCTCCTCCTTCAAGTACGCGTGAAAAATTCTAGCACTCTGCGTTCACAACGGATGTTGATCTGTAAGTGATTGCATTTGTTGTGGTTGGGTTCGTTTCGCGCTCCGGTCGGTGACGGCGGTCACGCTGATTTTGCGGCCAGCGCGCGGCCGCGCAACCTCCTACAATGCCCGCGCTGATGGGCAATCGCTTTCCCACGATCGCACTCGCGCTCGTCGCGTTCTCTGCGTTGCTCTCGCCGATGCAGCGCGAGCTGTTCGTCGGCGACGAGACGAAGTACTCGCAAGTCGTGCGCGAGATGCGCGCGGGCTCGTTCTTTCTGCCGACGCTCGAAGGCTCACCGTTCACGCACAAACCGCCGCTGCATTTCTGGATCGTCGATCTGCTCACGCATCCGTTCGGCACGTATTCGATCTGGCCGTTCGTGATTCCGTCGCTCATCGCATTCGCGTTGTTGCTGTGGTTGATGCGGCGCATGGGCGGGGCGCTCGCGGCGTTCGTGTGCGGGACTTCGTTGCTCGTGTGGGGCTCCGCGCAAACCGCGCGGATGGACGTCGAGTTCACCGCGCTGATCGCGCTCGCCGCGTGGATGCTGCAACGCTTCTTCGATCGTGATGAAGGTGGCCCAGACACTCTTGTCTGGGCGGCGATCGCGCTCGGCATCGCGACGGTGATCAAAGGCCCGATGGCGCCCGTGATCGGCATCGTGCTCTTTGTTTTCGAATGCATTCGCCGTCGTCGCCTTCCGCGCAGCAACTACTTTCCCGCGATCGCGACGCTCATCGCGATTCCGCTGCTGTGGCTCGTGCCAGCGCTCATCGTGGGCGGCGACGCGTTCGCGCGCGAGATCCTCATCAAGCAGACGGTGAATCGCGCGGTCGGCTCGTGGGTGCACAAATCGCCGCCGTGGTTTTACGTGCAGCACGCGCCGGGCTTTCTCTTCCCGTGGTTCTTTCTGCTCATCGTCGCGCTGATCGCCGCGTATCGCCGGCGTGATGCGATCGCGAAGTTTCACGTGAGCTGGATCCTTGCGGTCCTCGTGCCGTATTCGCTGCTCTCGTCGAAGCTCGACGTCTACATGATGGCCATGATTCCGCCGGTATCGCTCGTGATCGCGCGCTTGCTCGCAGCCGACGATCCGCTGCTGCGCTGGGGACATCGCGTGAATCAGCTGTTGCTCGCGATTCTTGCCGCGATCGGCGTCGCCGGTTTGTTCATCGATCGTCCGTACGTCTCGCTGCCGCTCGTGAAGGGCTTCCTCGGTGTGCTCGCAGCCGGCGCGATCGTTTCGCTCTTCATCGCGCGTCGCGTGATTGCATCGACGTACGCAGTCGGACTCACGTTGATCGCCGCATTCAGCTACGCCGCGATCGCGCTCGTGCCGCTCGCGAACGAGATGGCGTCGCCGCGTCCGCTGATCCGCGCGATCGTCGCGCAGCGCGTGCCGCCGGAGGACGTTGCGCTCTATTCGTGTCCGCATCTCTGGTCGCGCACGATGCCGCGCGAGCTCGAGCGCGTTCGCTACGTCGGCCCCGATGATCTGCGCGGGATCCAACCCACGCTGATCGTCACGAGCCGCAAGCACGCGCACGAGATCGCGTACGCGCTCGCGGGCTATCGCAAAGTCGCCGAGTTTCAGATGATCGAGAAACCGTTCGATGTCTACCGAAGATAAGGTTGGCAGTGAGCAGTTGGCAGTTGGCAGAAAGGGTCCGGAACCTCTGCCCACTGCCCACTGCCTACTGCCCACCAATCGCAAGCGCCGCTACGCCTCCGCGGCATTCGTCGCGCTGCTCGTGCTCTCGGTGTTCTGGCCGTCGCCGATCGTGTCGTGGAATCGCCTCACGCAAAACCGCGAGCTCGCCATCGACGAGCTTTCGTTCCTCGGCCGCGAAGCCCCGTCATGGGACGTCGTGTTCTGGTGCCTCGCCGGTCTGCTGCTCATCGCGATCCTGCAATCAGCGGACGGCAACGATTTCCGCGAGCCATGGCGGCAATTGCGCGCGATGCGCTTTGCCGCTGCACGACGCGTGTGGATCGTGCTCGCGATTGGTGCCGCGCTCGTTGCGATCGTCTGGTTCTTTGCGGATGCCGCGATGCTCGCGTGGGCGGAGCGCGTGCAATCCGACGGGCTCGAGAACGTGATCCGCATCGCCAATCGCTTTGGCGGCGGAATGAACCCGGCACTGATCGTCATCTTCTTCCTCGTCGCCGGCGTTGCGTATCGCATGTCACGATGGACCGGATACGCCGTCGCAATGGCCGTCGCCGGACTCTTTGCCGGCATCCTCGGGCAGATCGTGAAGCTGATGATCGGCCGCGCGCGTCCCGAGCTCTGGCTCGGTCCGTTCCAACACGCGCCGGGATCGTCGACATCATTTCCGAGCGGGCACACCGTCGGCGCATTCGCGCTCGCCGGCGTGCTCGTCTTCGCCTCGCGCAACCTGCCGCTGCGCGTGATCGCATTCCTGCTCGCCGCCGCCGTCGGACTCTCGCGTGTGTTTGCGTTTCGTCACTGGCTGTCCGACGTCACCGCATCCGCAGTGATCGGCCTCGCAGCCGCGTATGTCGCTGTGACGGCGCTCACAAACGAACCGCGCGAGCATCCGTAAAATCCGCCGCCGCAATGGAGAGGTTGTCCCTCATCAACTACGACGTGCTGCGCGAGCTGTGTGATCACTGCCGCCGCGAGCGCTTCCACTTCGTCCCAATCGGCGCCGAGCCCGCGACCGGCGAGTGCCGCACCTGCGGCGCCGAATCGCGCCTCGCGGAATTGAGCGAGACCGCGATCACCCGCCTCGTCACGCGCCGCGATCACGACCTCGTGATCGTGCCGCTGATCGCGTAGCGCGTATCATTGCCGTCGAGATGGCGGACGTCGTCGCGTTCCCTCCCTTGCCGCCCGTACCCGATCCGCCAACGGAGACCGAGGACGCCCGGCAAGCATCGTTCCGACAAATCGCTGCGGGCCTCGTTGAACAACTATTGCAGGGATCGGGCGGCATCGCGACTGCCAACCTTGTGACCGGCTATCGCGCCTCAGCAGTTGATGTTGGACATCTCCAGGAAGTCATCGAGCGCGGTCTCGAGCGGTTTGACATGGAGCAAGTTCGCCGGCGTTGGGACGACGATGTCTTCGCGTGGCTGCGACAAATACTTCTAGCGTGGATTCAGCGCTGCAAGTTCATTCATTTTGAGTTGGAGGAGAACGGCATCCGCATTCAACTTCAGACTCAGGATGACCGAGGCTACTACCACTACGAGTTCGATGTGTTTCCGGGCCGGATCTCAGGCTGACGCTCCTCTCGACGAGCGTAGCGCGCGTATCATTGCCGCATGGCGGCGAAGACCATCGAGCGGCCTGCGACCTACGACGACCTTCTGAGGGTGCCGGATCATCTCGTTGCGGAGATCGTGGAAGGCGAGTTGATTACGTCGCCGCGGCCGGCGACACCGCATGCACGCGCCGTTGGTCAGCTGTTCGCCTGGGCGTCGCGCAATTTCGATGAAGGTGATGGCGGGCCGGGCGGATGGTGGATTGTTTTCGAGCCCGAGCTTCATCTTGGCCGCGATGTTCTGGTTCCCGATATTGCTGGTTGGCGTCGTGAGACGCTCCCTGTTTTTCCCGATGTTCCTGCGATGACCGTCGCCCCTGACTGGGTCTGCGAAGCGATCTCGCACTCGACCGAGCGCCTCGACCGCTATCGAAAGCTACCGATCTACGCTCGCAACAGGATCGAGTACGCGTGGATTCTGAATCCGCTCGCGTGGGGACTCGAGGTCTACAAACTCTTGGACGATCGCTACACGCTGATGGCGACCTGCGAGGGGGAGGACATCGCTCGCGCTGAACCCTTCGAGGCGTGCGAGCTCCCGCTCTCGCGCCTGTGGCTTACCCCTCCACCTCCGCAAAGTTGACCAGCGAACCACGTTGATTCGCGCCCGGAACACGGTGGTTCACACCGTGAACCAGACGGTTCACACCCGGAACACAGTGGTTCACACCCGTGAACCAC
>DATKFO010000011.1:0-2810 GCA_035544355.1 Thermoanaerobaculia bacterium | reverse complement strand
CGATTGCGATCGCCGCAGTCCATAACGTTCGCCGTCGTCTCGTGTCGAGATCATGAATGCATTGGCGACCGGAAGCCGCCCAAGATGTGACACAGACACTCTTGTCTGTGCGCACCGCGCGGGATGAACCGATGCATACGGGGCTCCGGCCTCCCGAGTGCGCACAGACAGGAGTGTCTGTGCCACATGTTGAGACGGTCTTCGCCAGGCCTTACGGCCTTTGGCCGCAGCAGCGCAAGTCGCGCAAACCGAATCCGCCGCGCTCGGGCAGTCCGCGCGCGATCTGCTCGTCCGTGAACATGCGCTGCGGCGTGAGGTCGGATGGCACCGTGCTCGCGCCGCTGACTCCCTCCGACAGGATCCGCACTTGCGCTTTCGCAACGAGCGGCACAGTCATCGTCCATTCGAACATCTGTGCGAGCACGTAGTGCATCCACACCGGCGCGCGCAGCATCCACACGTTGCGACCGACAACCCGCGCAACACGCCGCACCGCATCACTGAGTGTCAACTCCTCGGCACCCGTGACCACAACCGTTTCGCGCGACAGACGTCCGAGGATCGCCGCGTGCAGCACATCGACGAGATCGTCGATCGCGACGGGACGAATCGCCTTCTCTCGTAGCCCGACCATCAGAAACAGCGGGAACGTGTGCAGTGCGTGGCTGAGGTGATCGAGCATGTGATCGCCGCGCCCGTAGATCATCCCCGACTTCAAAATCGTGTAGTCGAGTCCCGACCCGCGCACCAGCTCCTCGGCCGCCCATTTCGATTCGTGATAGCGCGACCCGCACGACGGCCGCGCGCGCAAAAAACTCAGCATCACGATCTTGCGTACTCCCGCGCGCTTCGCCGCTTCGATGACGGCACGCGTGCCGTCGATGTGCACGCGCTGATACGTCTGCGCGCCGATCTCGCGATTGATGCCCGCGCAGTGCGCGACCGCATCGCATCCTTCGAATGCTTTCGCGAGCGTATCGACGTCGTCGACGGCGATTCCCGTGCGACGCGAGATCAGAACCACATCGTCGAATCGTTGGGCGAGATGTCGTCCGACAAAACCCGTTCCACCCGTGATTGCGATTTTCATCGCTTCCTCCTTTTCCTGTGCAGGATCTGCGTCGGGCAGACGGCGCTGAGGAATTCGCCGAGGGTGTCGGCGAGGGGCTCGGGCTCGACGCGGTAGTAGATGCGATTCGAGTCGCGGCGCGGGGAGACGAGACCCGCGGTCTCGAGGATCGAGAGATGGCGCGAGATCGCGGGGCCGGAGAGCGTGAAGCGCGAGACGATCTCGCCGGCGGTGAGCTCGCCGTCTTTGAGCTCCTGGAGGATCTGCCGCCGCGTCGGATCGGCGAGCGCGGCAAACACGCGCGTTTTCATCGATTGCAATTTAACGAAATTGTTAAATTAAAGCAAGTTGCGATGTTGCGGGTCACGCGGTTGCGAGGCCCCCGCCACTCCGAGGCTGCGCAACCTCGCAACCCCGCAATCACATGCATATACTTCCGCGCCCAAACCGGACCCATCATGGACATCGACATCTACAAATTCGGCGGCGTTGCCGTCGGCTCACCCGACGCGATTCGCACCGCGGCCGCGCACGTGAAGCGCGTGGCGCCGCGCGTGGCCTGCGTCGTCTCTGCGATGAACGGCGTCACCGACATGCTGCTCGCCGCGGGACAAGCCGCGCTGCGCGGCGATCGCATCGCGTACATCACGTCGGCGAAACAATTCGAAGCGCGGCACAACGACATCATCACCGCACTCTTCGACCACGAGGCGCGTGCAAATTCGCTGCGCGAAGTCGTCGCCGAATCGACGCACGAGCTGCGCTCGATGTGCGATTCGATCGCCGTGCTGCGCGAGCTCACGCCGCGCGCGCAGGATGCACTCGTTGCGCGAGGCGAGCGCATGCTCGCTCGCATCTTCACCGAGGTGCTGGCGGCGCAGGGGGTTGCCGCGAGTTATGTCGAGGCGACGGACATCATCATCACCGAGCGCAGACTCGGCAGTCTCTGGCCGAACTTCACGAAATGCGAGCGCGCGGCGAAGAAACTGATCGCGCCACTCGCAGACGCCGGCCAGGTCGTCATCATGCCCGGCTTCATCGGCAGCGGTCCCGACGGCGAGCTCGTCACGCTCGGCCGCGGCGGTACGGATTTCTCCGCGGCGATCCTCGCGCGATCGCTTTCCGCGAAAGCGGTCACGCTGTTCAAGGAAGTCGACGGCCTGATGACCGCCGATCCGAAGTCCGTCCCATCTGCGCGCGTCCTCGGCGAGCTGCACTACCGCGAAGCCGCGGAGCTCGCGTACTACGGCGCGAAAGTGCTCCATCCGCGAACCATGATCCCGCTGGTCGATCGCCGCATCCCGCTGTTCGTGCGCAACACGTTCCGCGACGACTCGCGCGGCACGCGCATCGCCGACGACGTGAAGCCGGGCGACTATCCGGTCAAAGCGCTCACCGCGATTCACAAGCAAGCGCTCGTCGCGATCGAAGGCAGCGGCATGATTGGCGTGCCGGGCGTCGCGGGCCGCGCGTTCACCGCGCTCTCGCAAGCGGGACATTCGGTCTCGATGATCAGCCAGGCGTCGAGCGAATCGAGCATCTGCTTCGTGCTGCCCGCCGCCGAAGCGGAACACGCGGTGCGCGCGCTCGAAGAAGCGTTTGCGCTCGAGCGCAAAGCGAAGCTGATCGATCGCATCAACGCAGAAAAGAATGTCGCGCTGATCGCCGTCGTCGGCCTCGGCATGCGCGGACGCCCCGGCATCGCAGCGCGAACATTTTCTGCGCTCAGCGGCGCGGGCGT
>DATKFO010000010.1:0-2793 GCA_035544355.1 Thermoanaerobaculia bacterium | reverse complement strand
CGATTGCGATCGCCGCAGTCCAAATCAGCTTTTGCTCGTTTTTTCGATTTGATGGTCGCTACCCAAAGCGGCGGCATGGGCCGCCGCACTCCACATGAACGCAGCCTCACTCTTCGTCGACGCCGCGAAACGTGTGCCGGATCGCGTTGCGTTCTTCGAAGGGGAGACGGCGATCACGTTCGCGGAGCTGCTCATGCGCATCGAGCGCGAGCAGGAACGTCTCGCGTTGCAGCCAGGCGCGCGCGCGATTCTCATGCTCCCGATGTCGATCGAGCTCTATGTCGCGCTGCTCGCGGTGCTGCAGAGCAATGCGATCGCGGTGTTCATCGATCCGTGGGTCGGGCTGCGCACGATCGTCAAGCTCGCGCGCGCGGCGGGACCGCGTCGCGTGATCGGCGGCTGGAAAACGCTCGTGCTGCGCGCGCTAATCGCAGGCGCGAAACCGATTCGCGATGAACGCGCGGACGTCGCGCTCATCACGTTCACGACGGGATCGAGCGGCAATCCGAAGGGCGTGATCCGCACGCATCACATTCTTGCGGCGCAACACGAACGGCTCGCGGAAGCGTTTCCCGCGCGCGAAGGCGATGTCGATCTCTGCACGTTTCCTGTTTTCGCTTTGAACAATCTCGCGCTCGGAGTGCCGACGGTGATTCCTCCGATCGATCTGCGCCGCGTCGCCGATGCGGATCCGATGCTCGTCGCGTCGCACATGACGAAGCGCGGCGTCACCACCGTCTCCGCCTCGCCGCCGCTCTTCGACCGGCTCGCGTCGCTCGCGTCGCCGCCGCCGCTCCGCCGCGTCCTCACCGGCGGCGCGCCGGTGACCGACGCCCAGCTCCGCGCGTGGATGCGCGCGTGGCCCGATGCGGAGATCGAGATCGCGTACGGCTCGAGCGAGGCGGAGCCGGTCGCGCACATCAGTGCGCGCGAGCGGCTCGCCGCAGGCGGCCGCGGCTATCTCGCAGGAACAATCGTCGCGGGCGTGCGCGCGAAGATCGACCCGATGGCGAGCGACGGCATCGGCGAGCTGCTCGTCGCGGGCGATCACGTCTGCCGCGAGTACGTGAACGCTCCCGCGGAAGGCGAGTGGCATCGCATGGGCGACACCGGCTGGTTCGACGAGGAAGGTCGTTTCCGCATCGCGGGGCGAGTGCATTCGCACACACACACGCAGTTGATCGAGCGCGCCGCGCGAGGTGACGATCCGCGCATCCGCAACGTCGCCGCGTTCGGCGTCGAGGGTAAAGTGATCGTCATCGTGGAAAGCTCCGATGATGTAGCGAACGACGTTCGCGCGCGTGTGCAGGAGTTTTCGGTCGATGACGTCCGCGTGACGCGCGAGAAGTTGCCGGTCGACCCGCGGCATAACGCGAAGATCGATTACGCCGCGTTGAAGAGACGGAACGGCACATGAACGACGCGTTGCGTGTTCCTCGTTCCGTGTTCCTCGTTCGGTTCGGACGCTATCTCAACGAACGCTTCCCCCCGATCGCGAACGTCCTCCTCATCCTCGTCTACTACTCGTCGAACCAATTCCTCTCGTTCGCGCTCACGCAGCCGGGCACGGTCGCGCATTACGACCGCTGGTCCTTTCTCGGCATGGTCATGCTCGTCTGCTTCTTCTTTCACATCCGCGTGTTCGACGAGCACAAGGACTACGAAGATGACTGCAAGCATTACCCGCAGCGCGTGTTGCAGCGCGGCGACATCACGCTGCGGCATTTGAAGATTGCCGGCGCGATTGCGATTGCGACCGAGGTTGCGCTTGCTGCGTTGCGCGGACCGGCGGCGCTCACCGCGTGGGCGATCGCGTTCGCGTTTTCACTCCTGATGTTGAAGGAGTTCTTCGCGCCGCACTTTCTCAAGCGCTACTTCATCCTCTACGCGACGTCGCACATGCTGATCATGCCGCTGCTCGCGCTGACGGTGTTCTCGTTCGCGACGCTGCGTTGGCCGTGGGAAGCGCCGCCGTGGTTCTGGGTCTACGCGTTCGTCGGCTTCTTCGTCACGTTCAACTGGGAGGTCTCGCGCAAGATCCGCGCGCCGGAGCAGGAGATCGACGGCGTCGACTCGTACACGAAGATCTTCGGCACGTTCGGCGCTGCGTACGTCGTTCTCGCCATCCGCGCGATCGACACGGCGCTCGTCGCCGCCGTCGGCTGGCACCTCCGCTTCGCGAACTGGTTCTACGCCGCGCTCGTACTGCTGTACGCCGTCTGCCTGTTCGGATTCGTGCAATACCGCACGCGTCCCACGCCGCGCCACGCGAAGATGATGGAGATCTACGCGGGCATGTACATGATCGTGTTCGATTTTCTGGTGGCGCTCTCGTTGTGGCTGAAGAAATGAACATCGGCGGGAAAGCCGCGAATCTCATCCGCCTCGCGGCGATCGGACAGCGTGTGCCGCCGTTCTACGTCGCCGGCACGAACATTCGCGTCGGTGAGATTCGTCCCGATGCGTTCGTCGCCGTGCGCTCCTCGGCCGTCGGCGAAGATGCCGCGGGCGCGTCGTTCGCTGGCATCCACGAATCGCTGCTGTTCGTGCGCGATATCGACTCCGCGATCGAAGAAGTGCGCGCGTCGGCGACGAGCGAACGCGCGATCGCCTACCGCAAAGAAAAAGGCTTGCCGCTCGACAACATCGAGATCGCCGTCGTCGTGCAGGAGATGATCGACTCCGCGATCAGCGGCGTCGTCTTCACAGCGAATCCAACCACCGGCGACACACGCGAGCTCGTGATCAGCGCACTCCACGGCCTCGGTGAAGGGCTCGTGAGCGTCGGCCTCG
>DATKFO010000009.1:0-3589 GCA_035544355.1 Thermoanaerobaculia bacterium | reverse complement strand
CCGATCGGCATCGCGGCCGCGATCGGCGCGACCGATCGCGGCTTCGCGGTGACCGTCATCGAGCGGGGAGAAGTCGGTGCGTCGCTTCGCACGTGGGGCGCGACGCGCTTCTTCTCACCGCTATCGATGAACGTCACGCCGCGCATGCGCGAGATCGTCGGCAGCGTTGACGACGACGCGCTGCTCACCGGTCCCGAATACGTCGCGCAAATTCTCGACCCGCTCGCGAAGAAGCTCGACGTGCGC
Organism: Thermoanaerobaculia bacterium; assembly: GCA_035544355.1. Taxonomy (GTDB): domain Bacteria; phylum Acidobacteriota; class Thermoanaerobaculia; order Gp7-AA8; family Gp7-AA8; genus DATKFO01. Next base: position 3,343 of record DATKFO010000009.1, on the reverse strand, counting down.
ACGAACACGCGCGTCGTCGCGATCGGACGTCGCGGACTCACGCGCGGCGATTACGCGGGACACCCGCTGCGCAGCGAGCGGCCGTTTCGCATCGTCACTGACAACGACGAAGTCCTCGAAGCCGAGGTCGTGCTCGACGCGAGCGGCGGCCTGATCGTGCCGCGCTCGATCGGCGCCGGCGGTTTGCCCGCGCGCGGCGAGTCGCGCATCCAGGCGATCCGCACCCTCGGCGAGCTCGACGCGCGTCGCGACGAGCTTCGCGGACGCCGCGTGCTGCTCGTCGGCGACGGGCACTCCGCCGCGAATGCGATCGGGATCCTCGCGACGTTGGATTGCGAAGTGACGTGGGCGTTCCGCACGCCGAATCGCCGTCCGTGCGAAGAAGTCGCGAATGATCCTTTGCCGGAGCGGCGCAGCGTCGTGGAAAAAGCGAACGCACTCGCCGAGGCGCCGCCGCCGTGGTTGCGCATCGAGCGGCGCGCGATGATCGAAGCCGTCGCGAAAAATAACGGACACGTGAGCATCACGCTCACCGGCGGACGCGCGATCGACGCGGACTTCGTCGCCGCATTCACCGGCTATCGTCCCGACAGCTCATTCATCGGCGAGCTCGCGGTCGAGACATCGCCGGTGACCGAGGGCGGCGCGCGGCTCTATCGCGCGATCTCGTGCATCACCGACTGCCTCTCCGTTCCGAAAGTCGCGCCGCACGATCTCGAATCGGGTGAGCCGGGCTTCTACTTCATCGGCTCGCGCAGCTACGGGCGCGCACGAACGTTTCTGCTGCAGAACGGATTCGCGCAGCTCGAGACGATCCTCGAGGCGATTCGATGACCGCCTCCATTCCGCTGCTCGCGCTCGACACGCTCTGGATCCAGGTCGCGGGCACGTTGTGCAACATCGCGTGCACGCACTGCTTCATCTCGTGTTCGCCAACGAACGACTCGCACGAGATGATATCGCTCGCCGAAGTCGAGCGCCGACTCGACGAAGCGCGCGAGCTCGGCGTGCGCGAGTACTACTTCACCGGCGGCGAGCCGTTCATGAATCGCGACATGCTCTCGATTCTCGAAGCGACGCTGCGACAGGGCCCGGCGACGGTGCTGACGAACGGCATGCTGCTACGCTCCGAAACGTGTCGCCGATTGCGCGAGCTCTCCGACGCGAGCGACTACTCGCTCGACATCCGCGTGAGCCTCGACGGCTTCGACGCCGAATCGCACGACGCGATTCGCGGACGCGGCGTGTGGGACAAGGTGATGACCGGCCTGCGCAATCTCGCCGACGCCGGCATCAATCCCGTCATCACCGTGACGACCGCGGCGGAAGGCGTCGAGACGAACGAAGGCCGCGCGCGTTTCCTCGACATCATTCGCAACTTCGGCTTCACCAAGCCGCGCCTGAAAGTGCTGTCGCTCTTCCGCATCGGCGCCGAAGAAACGCGAACGCGCGCGTACGAAGAATGGGAGCGCATCGCCAACGAATCGCTGACCGACGACGAAGCGTCGACGCTGCAATGTTCGTCATGCCGCATGGTCACGAGCAAAGGCGTCTACGTCTGCCCGATTCTCATCGAAGAGCCGGAAGCGAAGATGGGCGAGACGCTCGCAGACACGCTGCGCCCATTTCCGCTGAAGTACGGCGCGTGCCACACGTGCTGGGTGGATGGAGTGACGTGTCGGACATGAGAGTTGCAGAGTTGCAGAGTTCCAGAGTTGCAGAGGAGCAGAGTCGTCGGAACGAACCCCCTCTGCAACTCCGCAACTCTGCAACTCTGCAACTCGCGTTCATCGGCGGCATCTACTCCAACTATCACGCGCTCGTCGCGACGCTCGACGACATCGCGCGACGCGGAGTCGACGCCACCTATTTCCTCGGCGATCTCGGCGCGTTCGGGCCGTATCCGGATCGTGTGCCGGAGCTGTTGATCGAGCGGCGTATCGAAGGGATTCAGGGGAATTACGAGGAGTCGCTGTCGACGCGCGCGACGGATTGTCATTGCGGCTACACCGATCCGCGCGACAACCACTACGCGCAGATTTCGTACGACTACACGTTCGCGAACACGTCGGACGATCACAAACGGTGGATGGGCACGCTGCCGCGCGAGATTCGTTTCATCGCCGGCGATCGCAAGTTTCTGCTCGTGCACGGATCGCCGCGGAAGATCAACGAGTTCCTCTGGCGCTCGACGTCACCCGAGCCATTTCTCGACAAGTTGCTGCGCGATCACGATGCGGACGTCATCGTCTGCACGCACACCGGATTGCATTGGCATCGCGCGCTCGATCGCAATCGTCACGTCATCAACGCTGGAGTGATCGGACGCCCGGCGAACGACGGGCACACGAATGTCTGGTACACGCTCGTGCGCGTTTCAAACGATCACGTGGAAGTCGAATTCGTTCCGGTCGCGTACGACCATCACGCGCTCGCGGACGAAATGCGTCGCGAGCGATTGCCGGACGAATTCGTCGAAACGATTCTCACCGGCTGGTGGACGACGTGCCTCGAGATCCTGCCGGCGAAAGAGCGCGCTGCTGGGAAGTGGTGACGCGGCGAGCGTGATCGTGCCGAGGTTCTTGCCGGCAGGTGCTCGCAGCGCGACGGGTGCGTAGCCCGGCGCGACGATCGACACATCGAACTCGCCGCGCCGTTTCGGATCCACGCGAAACCACCCGCGCCCATCGGACGTGCCCTCGGCGATCGTCTTCTGCTCCGCGGAGATCGTGATCGTCGCGCCCGCGACCGGCTGCCCGTCGCTCGTCTTCAGGTAGCCGTGAATGCACGACGCACTCGCACTCGTGGCGGCGAGCAGAGCGAGGAGGAGCGAAGCGATACGCATGTGCAAATGATAAGTCCAGGAGTGCGGTGGCAAAGCCACCGCTTTCTGATCCGGATCACAAAGCGGCGGCTTTGCCGCCGCACTCCTAAACAACATTCAGCCGCCACGCTGAATATCTCTTGACACGATATTCAGCCAAATGGCTGAATATTGCGCCGTGACGAAACGCGAGGATGCATACGAGGCCGTGTTCGGCGCGCTTTCGCACGCCGCGCGGCGGCGCGTGCTGCTCGCCGTGTATTTCAACGGCGGTGCGATGACGGCGGGTGAGATCGCGGCGATGTTTGCGCACGCGTGGCAGACGACGACGCGTCATCTGCAGGTGCTCGAGGCCGCGGGGCTGCTGAGCGTCGAGAAGCAGGGACGCATGCGCATCTACCGGCTGGAACAAAAGCGACTGAGGCTCATCCAGGACTGGATCGCCCACTTTTTCCGCAAACCATAAAGGAGAAACACGATGTCTGATGTCCCGCAATTTTTCCGTTTGAACGTCGAAGT
>DATKFO010000008.1:0-5971 GCA_035544355.1 Thermoanaerobaculia bacterium | reverse complement strand
CCGGCCAGGGCGGCAGAGGTAACCCCGTTCGCAGCTCGAAGTGCGCGCGTAGCGTCTCTCCGGCTGCACAGAAAGGAGAATCTCCATGACCACCATCATTCGTCAAAGCGCTGGGGCCGAAGGGCCGCCGGACAACACGCCTGCCACATTCACCGTGACGCATTACCAGCAGCTGGCGAGCGACTTCATGAAGTCGCTCGACGCCATCACCACGGCGGTCCCGAAGCTGGAAGCGCGTCACTCGTCGACGGCGGCGTTCGTCCGAACGCACATCGGCTTTCCCCTTCCGTTCGTGCTTTCCGCCATCGCGTTGGTCGAGCAGACCCCCGAGCTCGCGGCCGTCGGGAAGCTCGACCCCGTCGCAGCCCGCGAGACGCTGCAGTTCATCGAAGCCTTCCGGACCCTCCTCGGCAAAGTCCGGATCTTCGAGGACACCCTCGCGTTCTCGCTCGACACCTTGTACGCGAATCTCGTTGCCGATTGCCTTCAGACCTATTGGATTGCGAAGGGTGTGGCGCGTGATGCGAGCAGCGGCATCGTCGTCGAGTCGCACGTGACGAACATGAAGCGCACTCTCGGGAAGAAAGGATTGCCGCGTAAGAAGTCGACGACGCCGCCGCAGGCGCCTGTAACGCCTGCGACGACGTAAAACCCTGTTTACCGCACGGCCGGGAGTTTGCGCTCTCGGCCGTGCACAACACGAAGCCCCGACCGCTTAAAGAAGGAGAAACGTGTCATGAAAACAATACATCCTTCCGTCTGTAGTGTCATCCCCCCGCACTTGCTGCAACGCATTGCGGAGCACGCAGAGCCGGAATCGTGCGATGCCGCACGGGAGACCCTGCAGCACATGAACGCACTGAGCGTGAATCGCGCGATGACGTTCATCTCCCCAATGCCTGCGACGAGCCGTCTGGAAAAACGTCGCAACGTCTACGACGCCCGCCAGGGCTGGACGCTTCCCGGAAAGCTCGTCATGCAGGAGCACAAGCGGCGCGGCTCGGACGTGCAGGTGAATGAAGCGTACGACGGCACAGGTGCCACGCACGATTTTTACGTCACCGTTCTCGGTCGCAACTCCATCGACGGCCGCGGTGCACGGATCGATTCGACGGTCCATTACGGCTCGCGATTCGACAACGCGATGTGGACGGGCCGGCAGCTCGTCTTCGGCGACGGCGACGGGCGATTCTGCAACCGCTTCACCATCGCTCTCGACGTGATCGCACACGAGCTCACGCATGCCGTGACGCAAAACACGTCCGGGCTGCGCTACACCGGCGAGACCGGCGCTCTGAACGAGCATCTGGCAGACGCGTTCGGGATGATGGTCAAGCAGTACAGGCTCGGCCTCACGGCCGAGTCGTCGGACTGGCTGATCGGCGCAGGCCTGCTCGGACCCGCCGTCAACGGACGGGCCATTCGTTCGATGGCGGCACCGGGGACTGCGTACGACGATCCGGTTCTCGGACGCGATCCACAGCCGGCGCACATGCGCGACTACGTGGAGACGGCCGAGGACAACGGCGGCGTGCACATCAACTCGGGGATTCCGAACCACGCGTTCTATCTCGCCGCGAGAGCGCTCGGCGGGGAGACGTGGGCGGTCCTCGCGCAGGTGTGGCACAAAGCCGCGACGTCGGGCCTGCCTCCGGACGCGACGTTCGCCGATTTCGCACAAGCGACGGTGATCGCCGCACGCGAGCTGTTCAGCGCCGGCGGCCGCGTCCAAACCGTGATTGCGCAAGCGTGGACCAGCGTCGGCGTACTTGGCCCGGCTGCTGTCACGCACCTGCCGATCGAGGCACCGGCTCGTGCGGCAGCACGTCCGGACGCACCCAGGCTCCGTCGCCGCCCTCTTCGCTGATTTTGACGTTACGGGTCCGCGCGAACTGCGGTACGTCCGCCATTCGCGCGACAAACAAACCACGCGGCGCCTCCACGAATGTGGCGGCGCCGCCAAACGCGCGGCTCGAGCCGCGAGAAGGAAACATCATGAGCACCAATCCTCGTCACATGGAAAACCTCTGGCCGGACTACTCGTTCGCCACGATCGACAAAGGCATCGCAGACCTGAAGGCGCGTCACTCGGTGGAAGCGAAAGCTCTTCCGACTGCGGCAGCTCCGACGACGGCGGCACCCGAAGAGCGCACCGCACGGCTCCTCAGCATTTACGCCGCGGTGCGTCCGATCTTCGCCGTGCTCACCGCAGTGCCGCTCATTCCGCCGACCTGGCGCGATGCGCTTCGTCTGTTCGTGGTGATGTTCGACGAGACCGCCGCGCTGTCGGACATCGGCCCGCGGTTCAAGGCCGGCAAGGACCTCTGAGGAAACGCGAGTTGGGGAGCCCGCACGGCGGGCTCCCCACATCGGGCGATCGCCGGCCTTCTTGCAACAATCAGGTGTCGAGCCATAACGGCGCATTGACGGCGATCCTGCAAACCGCGAGCATCCGTGGATGAGTCTGGACTCCGCCTCCGCGCTCGCGCTGCGCACGCTCCTCGAGCGCTCCGGCTACCGCACCTTCCACCACGGGTTCGGCGACGGCAATGTGCATCACTGGAAGTGGCGCCGCTTCGTCGATCGCCTCGACGATCCACTCCGCACGCTCGTCGCACTGTTCCTCCTGCAACGCACGATCGACCTCGAACGCGCGAAGCAGCTCCTCGGCGACGAGTTGCTCGCGAGCCTGATCGCCGCGAACGTCTTCCAGTCCGACGAAGCCGGCGTCCGCACCACCGGCCTCTCGCTCATCAGCTTCCGCGGCTTCCTCTTCTTCTTCGAGCTGGTCCCGAAGCCACGCGTCTACTTCAACGACGACAGCATCACCCTCGGCACGTGCCAGCACCCCGCGCCGAACGGACTCACGCTCGATCTCTGCAGCGGCACCGGCATCCAGGCGATGATCGCCGCGCAGCACGCGCGGCACACGGATGCCGTCGAGATCGACGAGCGCGCGACCGCGATCGCCGCGATCAATCTCAAGCTCAATCGCTTCGAAGAGCGCGTCACGCTGTTCAACGAAGGCCTCGACGACTACGTGAAGCGGATCACCGAGCCGCTCGATCTCATCACCTTCAATCCGCCGCAACTCCCCGCGCCCGACGGAATCGATTACTCGGTCGGCAACGGCGGTCCGGACGGACTGGCGATGACGAAGCGCATCCTCTCGCTCTACCTCCCCCACCTCGCCAGCAGCGGATCGATCGAATTCATCGGCTGCGGCCTCGGACGCGACGGCAATCCGCTCTTCACCGAAGACCTCGGAACGTTGCTCGCGGAACACGACGCATACGGCCACGCACAACTCATCGGACTCACGGAGCTGCATCGCGGCGACCGCACGTACGAGTGTCTCGTGCAGACGGCGGTCAACGACGACATCAGCGTCGAGCGTAGCTACGAGCTGTTCGAGAAGCACTTCCAAGCGCTCGGAGTGAACGAGATGTACACGTTCTTCATGCGCGTCGACAAACAGCCGCGCGCGAAGCGCGTCACGGTTGCGAATCTCGCCGAGGTCGGAAAGGACTGGGTGGCGTGATCAGCGCTGCAGCGGCTGATTCTCCATCGCCGGATGGCAGCGCATGCAGTCATCGAGAGGAAACGCGACGCGCAGATGACAGGCGCCGCAGAACTCGCCCGCGAGATTGAAACGCATGCTGAAGTGCTTCGTCGTCTTCTTCCTGATGTTGAAGATCGCGGGATGACAGTTCGCGCAGTCGAGCCATCGCACGTGCTCCGCGTGCGGAACGTCGCGGGCGAAACGAAGTTCCATTCCGCTTCGAGACTCAGCGTCGTGTCGAGCGTCATCGCCTTGAAATCCTTCGACAGACTCGCTGCAGGATGAATCTCTCCGTTCGCGAGCGCGCGTGACCAGTCGATTCCGTTGCCGAATTTCGACGCGAGCGGCAACTGCAGCGACGGCCAGGCCAGGCCCACTCCGCGACTATTACGACGCCTCGCTTGCGCGAGGCGTGAAAGACGATCTCGCCGTGGTGACATTGGCCCGAAAGATCGCGGCCATCACACTGCGGCTCTGGAAGAAAGGAGAGCTCTGGGATCCCAAGAAAGTAACGATGCAAGCGACATAGCGCTCGGATTCAGTGACGATCGTGCGAGGTGTGGGTGACCCACTTCGGTAACTCATGAATCCGGGACGAAGGTTCGAGGGTGAGTCTCACCAAGGACGTTCTGCCCGACAGTCAGTCACGTCGAGGCACTCGGCTAACCATCGGCCCCCTCGGATGACCAGAAGAAGCGACAGGCCGCGCTACAGCGCGAGTCTCAGATAGAACCATGGTCAACACCTCTGAGTGATCGCCGGCACGCTTGCAATCGTCTCACTGAGGATGACGGAGGCACTGAAGATGAGTCAGCGGCGTAAGACTGTTCCGCCCACCCACGTGTCCTCGCGATCGCCGCATTCCGGTCGGTCGGGGCTGATTGCAAGGGAGAAGATGAAAAAGCAATCAGCAAAGAAGAGAACCGCCCTTGACAATCGCTTTCATAGAACGTCTCAAGCTAAGCCGCTTCGGCCCACGCGAAGGACGTGTGAGTAGGCGTATCAGACGCTGGGCCGAAGTCGGCTTAGCGTCGAGTTGGGCGGCGCAGCTCTCGACGTACTTCTTCGGCCCGGCGCTGTTTTGGATGATTGGCACGTCGTATGGCGCGAGCGTCCGCTGAGAACAGCGGAACTCGACTTAACCTTAACTTGAGCCACCTGATCACTGACATGAGACGAGCTTCAAATCTTTCACCGGTGCTATGAATCTCTTCTGGGTCAGATCAAGGCGCGGCGTTGCAATGTCTCCGCCGCGCAACTCAACTTGCGCTACCTGCTGCCCGCCGTACTGATCTATCCATCCGAACTTGATGATCTTAGTCAGGCTGGTGTTGTTTCTGATTTTTGCAAGCCATTCCTCCATTCCACCCTGGCTCATTTCCCTACTGATGAGTTCGTTCTTATATATACCCATCAACTCGATTCCTTCGCACGCGCGTAGCTGAGGCGGAACTGCAGCTTTGTTCGCCGCGGCAGCGAGACCGGGATCGTACTTTGATTTTGGTTTGTCGTTCAGGGCCGGCGCGGACGGGGCAGCTGGTGGTGGTGCGAGCATCGCTGCAACGACAGCGTCGGGAACCTTCGCGGCTTTCAGGTCTACGAGGGTGCTCGAGTCCAGCTTGAATCTTCTTTGCGCCGACTGGTTGATGAAGGCCACCACCACAACCTCCGAGAGTCCCGCCTTTACCATTCGCGTCACATCTTCATTGGTGATCGCGGAGGATTGCGTTGGTGAGGTCGAATCGCTACCAGTTTCACGAGGCAGCGCGGTGGCCAGCTTTACAGCAGGGTTGCCGGACGCGCCGCACAGGGCTCCTGCCTTCAGCACATGGTCGGCAAGATCTGAGGCGAACCTCTCCTCAGCAATCCTAACAACGAGACTCTTGCTTCGCGAGGAGCGTCTGATTTGATCCTCACCGGCAAAGTGTTCAGCGTTCACAAGCACGGCGTCGCCATGGTCCGCAGTAACACCAAACGTGAGATTGAAAATCGGTTTGCTGCGCACTTCACTGGCGGGCACTTCGACTTCAGTGATCTCAGCGCTTGCAAGATCCAGATCTCTGAGATCGAGGGCGTCCACAGTACGTGATCGTCTTCCGACCCATTCGCCATTATCCAGCGATGCGTTATCCAACGCGGCGTGAAAGGACAAGTAACAGTCCCACAGCACCGCCCCCTCCAGCGTATGCACTTCCCGGCGAAACGCTGAGCCAGCTTGGATCGTCACTTCTCCGGGGCTCATTGACTTGCCGACGGTAGCGAACCACTTCTGTAGGGCGGCCACTTCTGTCGCGTCTGGCGGCGTGCTCGAAGGCGTACCATTATCTTTCCTCCAGACAAACCCGGAATCGAGAGAAAACAGAACTTGCCCGCTGAAGCGGTACGCTGAGCGCTTACGCATGTTGTTGA
>DATKFO010000007.1:0-7486 GCA_035544355.1 Thermoanaerobaculia bacterium | reverse complement strand
TGCTCGGCGGACTCTCGACGACGCACATCGGACCCGTCAGCGATTTCGTGCGCAGCAGCGGACCGAAGGCGCTGTACGACAACTCCGCGCAACTCACGACCGCGCGCAACATGCTCACGCAGCGCGCGACCTACCTCACCTCCCTCGGCACCGGCGGAATCCGCTGGTATCGCGACGTGCAGAACGTGCCGTGGGGCATGATCGAAGTCGATCGCGATCGCTTCCAGTTCGAGCTGCTCGACACGATCGTGCAGACGACGCAGAGCGTGAACGGCCGCTACGTCGGAACGGTGATGCCGTACGCGGGCTGGGAGTTTCGCGCCGCGGGGTACACGCCAACGACCGACGAACAGTGCCAGCGACTGCTCACCGAAGATTTCTACTACCTCGCCTTCGATCAGTGCATGGATCGCTACAAAGACGAGGCGGAGTACCTCGACTTTCTCGGACGGGTCGTCGAGCGCTACGACGGCGACGGCGTCGACGACATGCCCGGCCTCACGACGCCGATCAAGTACTGGCAGATCCACAACGAGCCCGAAGGCGATCACTGCGGCTTGTTTCGCAGCGACCCGACGGAGTTCGTGCGCTTGATGCGCGTCAGCTACGAACTGATTCACGCGTCGTGCGCCGATTGCTTCGTCGTCAACGGCGGCGCCGGCATTCCGCTGTGGCGCGAAACGCAGAATCCCGTGCCGCCCGGCGTGAACTTCTGGCGCGACTACGCGAACGCCGGCGGCGCGCCGTACCTCGACGTCATCGCGATTCACTACAACCAGGGCAAAGATCCGGATCACGGCAACGTCGCCGACTTCGAATATCAAATGCGCCGCGCGCGCGAGCTCCTCGGCGACGCGAAGCCACTCTGGGTCACCGAGTTCGGCGTCGTCATCGGCACAAACCTCGGCAACTTCACCGGCCTCTCCGAGAAAGACGCGGCCGCGTGGTACGTGCGCATGTACGCGGCCGGCCTCGCGGGCGGCGCGACAAAGTTCTTCCCCGACGCACCGGCGTTCATCGAAATGAACGGCACGACGTATCTTCCCTTCTACGTCCAGAAACTCCTGCTCGCAAAGCTGTCCGGATTCACATCCGCAACGAGAGTCGCGACCGGCCAATACCGCTTCCGCGTGAACGGCAGCGACGTCTGGATCGTGTGGAACGGCATGCCGCTCACCGGCACCGTGAAGGCGACGGACATGTACGGCAACGAGACGATCGCGCAGGCATCGACGCTCGCACCAAGCGAGCTCGCACCGCTGATTCTCGAGAGTGTCGGATCGCGCCGACGCGCGGCGAATCACTAAATTTCACAGTGTCATCCTGAGCGGGCGGTCGGGTGGGCGCGAAGGATCCCCTGCAAATGCACGAGACTCGCTTCGTCGGCGGGGGATCCTTCGCACCCACGCCGCCACCCGCTCAGGATGACACCGGAGAGATCGCCAGATTACACCGACATTTATCAGGACTTATCCCTTGCCAAGTTCGCCGACTCCGCGTAGAACGTCGCGCGGGTCATGAAGACAACAATTCGTTCCCTCTTTCTCGCATTCGTCGCGACGGTGATCCTCGCTCCGCTCGCATTCGCACAAAGCGCGGACCTCAGCGTCAACAAAACCGGTCCCGCAACTTCGCTGCCCGACAACGACGTGACGTACACCATCACGGTGAACAACGCCGGGCCCGACGACGCGTTGACGGTGAGCCTCTCCGATCCGATTCCGGCCGCGATGACGTTCGTCAGCGGATCGCAGACCACGGGGCCGGCATTCTCCTGCACGTTCCCCTCGGTCGGCGCGAACGGCACGATCACGTGCACGATCGCGACACTCACCGTGGGCAGCACGGCGACGTTCTCCTTCAAGTTCCACATCATCTCGTCGACGCCGCAGGGCACGACGATCAACAACACCGCGACGATCTCGAGCGCGACGCCCGATCCCAACTCGGGCAACAACACCAGCACCGCCACGACGGATACGCCGAACGTCGCGGACATGGGCATCGTGAAGAATGGCCCCGCGACGGCACCCGCGGACACCGACGTCGTCTTCACGATCGACGTCGCGAACTTCGGTCCGGCGAACGCCGACAACGTGACGTGGAACGACAACCTCCCCGCCGGTCTCACGTTCGTCTCGCTCGTGCAGAACAACGGTCCGCTGATGACATGCAGCGATCCGGGCGCAGGCAACAGCGGCCTCGTCTCGTGCAACATCGCGACGTTCGGCGCAGGATTGAGCGCATCGTTCACCCTGACCGTGCACATCGCGCCGGCAACACCGCCGGGAACTGCGTTCACGAACATCGCAACCGTTTCGACGAACACGAGCGATCCGAACGAAGAAAACAATGCCAGCGTGTCCGTGATCTCGACGCCTCCCCCGCCATCCGCGGACATGGCGATCACGAAAAACGGACCTCCGAACGCAGGCCCCGACACCGACGTCACCTACTCGATCACCGTGACGAACGGCGGTCCGGACGACGCCGCGAGCGCAACATGGCAGGACACGCTGCCCGGCACGCTCACATTCGTCTCGCTCTCGCAGAACAGCGGCCCGGCGATGACGTGCAGCGATCCTGGCGCCGGCAACGGCGGAGTCGTGATGTGCAGTCTCGCAACGTTCCCCGCCGGCGCGACCGCGACGTTCACGCTGGTCGCCCACGTCCCGCCCGGCACACCTGCCGGAACCACGTTCCAAAACACCGCAACCGTATCGACGACGACGGCTGACCCGACGTCGGAGAACAACACCTCGACGACCTCCGTCACCATCTCGTCCGTCGACGTCTCCGTGAATAAAACCGGCCCGCTTTCAGCGACCGCGGGAACGGACTTCAGCTACAGCATCACCGTCGCGAACGCCGGACCCGATACGGCGTTCGACGTGGAGATGGATGACGTGCTGCCGCCGGGAACGACGTTCGTGTCGTTGCTCCAGAACAACGGCCCGGCCGCGACCTGCGGCACGCCGCTTCCCGGAGCCAACGGCACGATCACGTGCACGTTCGGCGTGACGTTCCCCTCGGCCAATTCTGCGAATTTCACGCTCACGATTCACGTAGGCAACACGCCGTCGGTCGCCAACACCGCAACCGTTTCGACCAGCAGCTTCGACACCAACGCCGGCAACGACTCGTCGACCGCGACGACGTCGATCACGCCGAGCGCCGATCTCGTCGTGACGAAGAACGGACAAGGTACGGTGAACGCCGGCGCCGACATCACGTACACGATCACACTCACGAACAACGGCCCGTCCGATGCCTCGAACGTATCGCTCACCGATACGCTGCCGGCCGGAACGACGTTCGTCTCCTTAATGCAAACAACCGGACCGGCGCTCAGTTGCTCCACCGGAGCCACGATCACCTGCACCGCCGCGAATTTCCCCGTCGGCACGACCGCGACGTTCACCGTCGTCGCGCACGTCAATTCGGCCCTCGCCAGCGGCACCGTCATCACGAATACCGCGACTGCCACATCATCGACCGGAGATCCCAACAGCGGCAACGAGTCGTCATCGACGAATGCGACCGTGACCACGAGCGCCGACGTCTCCGTGACGAAGAGCGGTCCGGCATCCGTCGTCGCCGGCACCGACATCACGTATACCGTGACGGTCACGAACGCCGGCCCATCCGACGCGCAGACGGTCTCGCTCACCGATTCCGTACCCGCAGAAACGACGTTCGTTTCCGCGACGCAGCAAACCGGTCCCGTATTCAGCTGCACGACGCCCGCTCCTGGTGCATCGACCGGCACGATCACGTGCAACATCGCAAGCCTGGCCAGCGGCGCGACGGCAACATTCCAATTCGTCTTCCACGTGATCCCGACCGCAATCGGCCCGATCAGCAACACCGCGAATGTCAGCAGCGCGACAACCGATCCGACACCCGGCAACGGCAACTCGACCGCAGGCGCCGCAGTGTCGCCCGGCGACGCCGATCTCTCGATCACGAAGAACGCGAACGCCACGCAGTTCAACCCCGGCGCATCGGTGACGTTCACGATCGTCGTGACGAACAACGGACCCGCGATCGCAAACGGCGTCACCGTGACCGATCCGCTCCCCGCCGGCATGACGCTCACGTCCGCAAACTCGACGCAGGGCTCGTGCACACAAACGCAGACCGTCGTCTGCACGGTCGGCACACTCGCGCCGAGCGCGTCGGCCACGATCACGATCATCGCAACCGCGCCGTCGATTCAGGGACAGTTCACGAACACCACGACAGCGACGGAAGTGAACAACGATCCGACGCCGGGAAACAACGCGAGCACAGCAAGCATCAGCGTCTTCAACGCCGACGTCCCCGCACTGTCGACGACCGCGCTGGCGATGCTCGGCGTGATGCTGGCGATCGTGGCCCTCTTCGCGCTTCGCAAGTAAGCTCGGAAGGTGGCACAGACAAGAGTGTCTGTGCCACCTTCATCTTTCTCAGTTTTCAATTCTCAATTTTCAATTTCGACTTCGCCCCGCTGAGTCTGGCACGGCGAACGCATGTCATCCTTAGATATGCGATCTTCGCTGTCCGTCTGCGCGCTCTTCCTCGCGGCCGCCACGAACCTTCACGCTCAAAGCAACGTCGGCGTCGAGATCGATGATCTCGTCGACAATCGCGTCTCCGCCGGCGGTTTCAGCGGCACGCTCGAGCTCCGCGTGAAGCTGAAAGGAACGAATCTCGATCGCGCCGCCGCCGCGCGCATCCTCGTCAAGGAAGCACGCGACGATCGCGGCAACGTGCTCGCCGATCCATCGTCGGTCCCCGATTTCATGGCGCGCGAGTACAACTCCGGCACGTTGAACGTCTCGCTCAAACAACCCGCGCGCGCGGCGAGCTCGGTGAAAATCAAAGGTACCGTCGAGCTCTACGTGCCTGCGCGCGATCCGAGCGCACTCGTGAAAGTCGACAAGGCACTCGCGAAGCTCGACGCGCCACTCGCATCGAAGGCGCTGAAAGACGCGAAGATCGAGATCACGCCGCTCTCGCACGATGGCTACGCCGCGGCGATGAAAGCGCGCAAGATCACCGACAAAGACATCGCCATGATTCGCGAGCAGGGCAAGGCGCACGGCGCATCCGACAAAGACATCGAGACCGCCATCGAGCTCGCGAAGGCATTCGAGAGCATGGACAGCGATCCGCCCGAAGGCGCGGTGATCCTCTCCGGCAAGAAGGCCGATTTCGACCGCATCTACCGCGTCGAAATCCTCGGCACCGACGGCAAGCCGATCGACGTCGGCAGCCGCTCGTCGAGCACGCGCGGCGAATCATCGATCATGACGCTGCAGCCATCGTCGCCCGCGCCGCCGGGCTCCACGCTGCAGCTCTCGCTCCTCACGCAGAAATCGCGCGTTTCATTTCCGTTCGAATTGAGCGTGACGCTGCCATGAAGAAACGCATCCTCTCTCTTGCACTCGTTCTCATCGCCACGTCACTCGCCGCGCAGAAGCCGGTCGACGTCACGATCAAGCAGGTCAACGATCGCCGGACCGCCGGCCACTTCTCGCAACTCACGATCACGCTCGAGCTCCCGAAGGTGAAGGCCGCGGATGTCACCGCCTCGCGCGTGCTCGTCTCCGCCGCGGTCGATGACACCGGACGCAATCTCGTCGACACCGAAGCGAGCGCGCCGCAGCTCGAGAGCTCGCAGCGGATGATGAGCGATAAGGATTCACCCGCGAGCGTGTCGCTGACGCTGAAGAATCCCGATCGCAAAGCGGCGACCGTGAAGGAAGTGCGCGGCGAGATCGAGCTCTACATGCCGGCGAAGGATCCGAACAGCATCGCCGAATTTCCGAAGTTCCTCTCGCAGTCCGGCAAACCGCTCGCGCACAAAGCGCTGAAGGCAAACGGCGTCGACATCGCCCTGGTCAGCGCCGCACAAATCGCCGCCGAAAAGAAAAAACTCGGCGACGCGAAGCGCAAGGAATACGCCGACAGCGGCTTCCAGGGCGAAGAGCTCGACTCGATCGTGAAGTCCTATCTCGACTCCACACTCCAGTTCGAAGAAGACGAAGTCGTCGTGCGCATCAAAGACCCGACCCAGCGCATCCACGAGATCGTCTACGTCGACGCAGCCGGCGAAGTGAAACGCGTCTCGTCGTACGACAAGGAAGGCTTCACCGTGCTCTCGACCTGGGGCGGCAAACCGCAGGCGGATTGGAAACTGCGCGTGAGCCTGAAAACGCCGAAGAACGTCGTTCGGCAACCATTCGCAGTCGCGAACGTGCCGTTGCCGTGAACCTACTTCTCTTCGATTAACCGGTCGATGAGTGCTCGTCGAAATCGATCGAGCTTCGCAGCGGCTTCGTCATCGAGACGGTCGGCACGAGCAAGCGCGCTCACGTCGAAATCGCGCAGGACCCACGCAAGGGTGAGCGGAGAAAAACCGCTGTCGCGTCGTGGCGCGTCGGCAATCGCTTGATCGAGGTTCTCGCCCGACTCGACCAGCGCTGCAACATCGATCAGATCGCGCAGCTCAGATCGTTCCAGCAGTGCGCACAACTTTTCGGCGAGGATCGCACGCCGCGTATCGACCAGGATCTCGGCACTTCCAACCGAATGGCGTTCGGGTGTCTCGATGTTGTCGCTCGCTTCCGCGATGAGATCGACGACAGCGGTTGAGCGTTCGTCGTTGACACGGATGCGAACGAATGCTGGACGCGTCTGCAGAGTCGTGACGGAAAAGCCTCGCTTCGCCAATCGCTCCTCAACGATATGCGGCAACTCCTCGAGCTCGGAACGATTGCGCCAAAACAGATCGAGATCGCGAGTGGTTCGATGTCCGAGGTGAATCCCGGCTAATGCGGCGCCGCCGCTCAAGACGAAATTCGGCTGCACGGTTGCGAGCTCTTCGAGCACCTGCAACTGCAAAGTGTCGAGCCTACTTCGTGATGACCCCACGCTGCTCCCACTCTTCGAGCAGCCACGCCCAAAACGGACGCGACTTGCCGAGGTATCGCTCGATCGATGGCCAGAGGTCGCTCATTTCCTGCGCCGACACGAATTGCAGTGCGTCGTCGGGTTTCGCTTGCCGCATCACCTTCCCGACGAAATACGGACGCAGCGTCGATTCGCGATCCTTCACCGCGCGCTCGAATTCCTCGAGCGTCATGTCCATGTCCCAGAGGAAATACGGCCTCCCCTGTTGATCGACCAGGTGTTCGGGTGGTGTGGGCGCAAGCATCGAGCGAAAGGGTAACAGAACGCCCAACGCTGGATCGGCACCCAAATCCACTACTCTTTCCATATGTCCCTCCCCCTTTTGCCGCGCATTCGCGCGCTCGCGCGGCGCTTTCTTCTCATCACGATCGTCCTGATCGGCGCGTTGTGCGGCGTGCTTGCCGTGCTGTTTCATCGATTCGTCGAGTTTGCGACTGGGCATCTGATCGGGCGCGCGTTCTCGCTGCCGGAGCCGTGGCGCTCGATCTCCATCGTCGTCATGCCGACGATCGTGTTCGTGCTGCTCGCG
>DATKFO010000006.1:0-2510 GCA_035544355.1 Thermoanaerobaculia bacterium | reverse complement strand
TCGCAGTGGGGAACCAGCGACACGATCTATTCGCGTGAAATCAACAATGGTGGTCCGGTTTGGGAACAGGGTCCGGTGTGGCGCGAACAGAATCCGATCCGGTTCGCCGCGCAATTCCGCACGCCGATTCTGCTCTCGGTCGGCGAGCGAGATTTCCGCGTGCCGATGAACGAGACGATCGAGAACTGGTCCGTGCTGCAGCGCCTGCGCATCCCGAGCCGCCTGTTGGTGTGGCCCGAGGAGAATCACTGGATTCTCAATGGCGAGAACTCGCGGCAGTTCTATCAGGAAGTGCACACGTGGATCGCGAAGTGGGTGGATACGAAGTGACACGCACCCAAAGCGGCAGCATGGCTGCCGCACTCCACATACAATCGCCGCCATGAAACGCACACTCCTCACCGCGCTGCTCGCGTTCGCTGCGATCAGCGCATACGCGAAGCTGCCATTCATCGAAGACGACTACGCGACCGCGGTTGCGCGCGCGAAGGCGAAGAACGTTCCGATCTTCGTCGAAACGTGGGCACCCTGGTGACACAC
Organism: Thermoanaerobaculia bacterium; assembly: GCA_035544355.1. GTDB lineage: Bacteria > Acidobacteriota > Thermoanaerobaculia > Gp7-AA8 > Gp7-AA8 > DATKFO01. The sequence goes on along the minus strand of DATKFO010000006.1, from coordinate 1,970 downwards.
CTGCCGCTCGATGCGCGCGTACGTGTACACGGACGCGTCGCTCGAGCGGTACGCCGGACGGTTCGTCTGGCTCAGCATCAACACGGAAGACGCGAAGAACGCCGCGTTCCTGAAGAAATATCCGATTCCCGTGCTGCCGACGCTGATCGTGCTCGACGCGAAGCGCGATGCGGTCGCGATGCGCTACATCGGCGGCGCGACGGTGCCGCAGCTGCACAAGATGCTTGATGAGTCGGGCGGCCACGCGCCTGCGCCGTCGCCCGCCGATACGCTGCTGACGCAGGGCGACAAGCTCGCGTCCGCGGGCGATCCGGCCGGCGCGGCGTTGTTGTACGAACAGGCGCTCGACAAGGCGCCGAAGAACTGGCCGCGTTACGGACGCGCCGCGGAGTCGCTCGTGTTCTCGCTGGCGCTGTCGTCGCAGAACGAGCGCTGCATCACGCTCGCGCGCTTCCTGTATCCGCGCGTGAAAGGCACGGTCTCCGCGGCAAACGTCGCATCGACGGGACTCGGATGCGCAACCGGTCTCGACGAAAAACGCAGCGGCCGCGACGAGATCATCAAGGAGCTCGAAGTATCGACGCGCGAAGTATTCGACGACGCGAAGGTCAAACTCTCGGGCGACGATCGCTCCGGCTTGTACATCGCGCTCATCGACGCACGCAGCTCGCTGAAAGACGAAGCGGGCGCGAAGAAGCTGACCGAGGAGTGGTCTGCGTTTCTCGACGGCGAGGCGGCAAAGGCGAAGACGCCGGAGCAGCGCGCCGTGTACGACTCGCATCGCCTCTCCGCCTATCTCGAGCTCGGCACGCCGGACAAAGCGATTCCGATGCTCGAACAATCGGAGCGCGATTTTCCGAACGACTACAACCCACCCGCGCGACTCACCTCCGCGTACAAGGCGATGAAGAAATACGCCGAGGCGCTCGCCGCGTCCGATCGCGCACTGGCGAAAGCGTACGGCCCGCGCAAGCTCGGCATGTACACGACGCGCGCGGACATTTACGTCGAGCAGGGCGACAAGGAATCCGCGAAGAAGACGCTCGCGGAAGCGATCGCATACGCGAAGTCGCTGCCGGACGCGCAGCGAAACGAGCGGCGGATCGCTTCATTAGAAAAGAGATTGGCAGGAATGTAGGAGAAAACGTAGCACGGGGGTAAGCCTGGCGTATGCCCAGACTCTTAGCGAGATTTAGCCCGCCTTCTGCTTGGGGACGACCGGAGGAGCTCCGTGTTCTGACAGGTACTCACGAAGAGCTTGACTCACGACCGCGGAATCCCGAAAGACTCTTGCGACGTCAGGCTCGAGAAGGACAACATTTGTTCCTTGCATCGCGCGTTCGTAGTACTTACCGCGAACACCGCCTGAGAAATCCGTCTCCGGGATGTCGTCATCTTCGAATTCGTCCGATTTATTGCTCATATTGTCGCCGCTCTCGCGCAGTTACCTCACGGGCTGTAATGATTCGAACACGTTCGTTGCGATCTGCATGCGCCACGATGACCAGACGATTCGTCGTGGTGTGGCCGACGGTGCGAAACCTGAACTCGTCGATCGAATAGCGGTCGTCGAGAACGGTAATGTGAAAAGGGTCTAGAAAGACGGTCGATGCCTCCGCAAATGAAACGCCGTGCTTTTCGCGGTTCAATCGATCTTTTTCCGGATCCCATTCGTACTCCACGTCGCTGGAGTATACCGTGTGATCACCGTACCGGAACCCGCCGCAAGCCTTTTGAGATCTCGAACTTCGTAGGCACCGTGGAAGAAGCGAACCTTACGGCGCCGCTCAGCGACAACAACGTCATAATCACGATCGCTCGACAGTACTGACGATAGATTATCCGCATGTCATCGGTGAGTCGGTCGAGATGCACACCCCTCGCCCAACTCTGTAATCAGTCACAAACCATGACGCTCATTCCCTTGATATCCCTGCACGAGCTCTCCAAGTGCTCGGCTTTACGACGTC
>DATKFO010000005.1:0-3969 GCA_035544355.1 Thermoanaerobaculia bacterium | reverse complement strand
CGTTCTCCTGTGCGAGAACGCTCGCGGAAACGATGAGCAAGAGGAGAGCGAGGCGGGCGAATCGGCTGTTCATCTTCGTTCGGTAATGGGACGATGGGATGTGGCAAAAGTTGGTGAGGAATGAAAAAGTTGGCAGTAAGCAGTGAGCAGTTGGCGGAAGGTGCGCTGCTTCTCTGCACACTGCTCACTGCGAACTGCCCACTCGTATGAAGATCTACATCGGCCAGATCAATCCGACCGTCGGCGCGCTTGCGACGAACGCCGATCTCATTCTTCGCACGTACGACGAAGGGGTACGCGCGGGCGCGGACATCGTGATGGTGCCGGAGCTGTCGGTGACCGGATATCCGCCGCGCGATCTCTGCGATCGCGAAACATTCATCGACGCAGCGATCGAAACGCGTGATGCGATCGTCGGGAAGACCGGCGACGTCGCGCTGATCTTCGGCTGCATCTCACGCACCGCGAGTTGGTGCGGCAAGCCGCTGCACAACTCGGCGATCGTCGCGCAGCGCGGGAAGATTCTGCAGATCCAGCACAAGACACTGCTGCCGACGTACGACGTGTTCGATGAGCTGCGCTACTTCGAGCCCGGACCGCCGGTGCGCGTGGTGGAAATTGACGGCCGTCGCGTAGGCGTCTCGATCTGCGAGGACTACTGGTTCGACGACGAAGTCCTCGGCGTGAAGTTGTATTGCCGCAACCCCGTCGACGAGCTCGCGCGGCAAGGCGCGGAAGTGCTGCTCAACATCTCCGCGTCGCCGTTCAACTCCGGCAAGCGCCAGATACGCTACGAGCTCTTCTCGAAAATCGCGACGCGCTATCGCGTGCCCGTCGTGTACGTGAATCTCGTCGGCGGCAACGACGAACTGTTATTCGACGGCTCCTCGATCGTGATCGATGCCGAAGGCCGCACGGTGTTCTGCGCGCCGGCGTTCGAAGAGCATGGCTCGCTCGTGCCGCTCGAAGGGTTGCCGTGCGATGCCGTGATTGCCAGCGACGACGCCGAAGAAATCGGCCGCGCGCTGATCCTCGGGCTGCGCGACTACATTCGCAAATGCGGATTCAAAGACGTCGTCATCGGCCTATCGGGCGGAATCGATTCCGCGGTGACGGCGGCGATCGCAGTCGAAGCGCTCGGCGCGGAGCACGTGACCGGCATCGCGATGCCGTCGCAATTCTCCTCGCAGCACTCGATCGATGACGCACGCACGCTCGCCGAAAACCTCGGCATCGCCTTTCACATCACGCCGATCGCGGACATCTACGCGCCGTACGAATCCGCGTTCGACGAATTGTTCGCCGGACATTCCTTCGACACGACGAACGAAAACGTGCAAGCGCGCATCCGCGGCAACATCCTGATGGCGTGGTCGAACCGCACCGGCGCGATGGTCGTGTCGACCGGCAACAAGTCGGAGATGGCCGTCGGCTACTGCACGCTCTACGGCGACATGTGCGGCGGCCTCGCCCTCCTCGGCGACGTCTACAAAACGATGATCTACCGCGTCGCCGAATGGCTCAACCGCGATCGCGAGGTCATCCCGCGTTCATCGATCACGAAGCCCCCATCCGCCGAGCTCCGCCCCAACCAAACCGATCAGGACACCCTCCCACCGTACGAAACCCTCGACGCCATCCTCAAGCTCTACATCGAAGAATGGCTCGAGGTCGAAGCGATCGTCGCCGCCGGCTTCGACCGCGCACTCGTCGAACGCGTCCTGCGCATGGTCGACACAAACGAATTCAAGCGCCGCCAGGCCGCCCCCACCGTGCGCGTCTCAAGCAAAGCATTCGGGAGCGGAAGGGACATGCCCATCGCGCAGCGATGGCGGCGGGACCCGGCACGGGTGGTGCGGTAAACTCGGCGGCGAAATGGCGCTTTTGCTGGATCGGCTGCAGATCAAGAACTTCCGCGCATTCCGGTCGCTCGAAATCGAGCAACTGGGGCGCGTAAATCTGATTGTCGGTGCGAATAGCTCGGGCAAGTCGACGGTGCTCGAAGCACTACGAATCTACGCGAGCCGCGGCGCCAGCAACGTCTTGTGGGAGCTGCTACTTTCACGAGAGGAGCTGCCATCTTCAAACAGCAAACCTCTGGCTCTCGACCGTGTAACGACTGCGTTCATGCAGCTTTTCAACGGGCGTCCTTGGAGGTGGGAAGGTTCAGAGCATTTCGAGATCGGATCAAAAGACCGCGAGGCAGTTCTCGTTGATACCGGGAGGGTCAATGCTTCGCCGGTTCTCTTCAGCGGAACGCCCGGCATGATGCACACGGTCAATCTCGAGCACGATTCGAGATTCCCGTTTCATCTTGCAATCGCTCCTCATGCATATGTCCCGCCGGACGGCTTCACGAGCTCGTTCGCTTCGGGCATCTGGGACAAAATCGCACTGAGTGAGCTCGAGGATTTCGTCGTTGAAATCCTGCAAATCATTGCTCCGACCGCTGAGCGAATTTCTTTCATCGGTGAACCGACCGAGTCGCGAATCGCGGTGGCGAAACTGCGCGAAGAGAGACGCGCTATCCCGGTCCGAAGTCTTGGCGATGGCGTCAATCGCATCCTGGGAATCGCGCTTGCGCTCGTATCGGGGAAAGGCGGTTTCGTTCTGATCGACGAGATCGAGAACGGCATTCACTTCTCCGTCCAGCGAAAACTTTGGGACTCGATCTTCAAGGCTGCTCAAAAGCTCGATGTGCAAGTTTTTGCGACCACCCACAGTCTCGAATGCATCGAAGCGTTTCAAGAAGCGTCGGCGGCCGACCAGAATGAAGAAGCGATATTGATCCGGCTCGATCGTCACGACGGTAATGTCGAATCGTTCGTCTTATCCGAACGCGAGCTCACGATCGCCACGCGCGACGGGCTCGAGGTCCGTTGATGCCGTTGGTCCTGCTCGTGGAAGGCAGCGATGACGTTCACGTCATCAAACACGTCCTTCGTGCACTCGGTGAGGAGATCGACGAGCACAAAGAGATTACAAACTGCGAAGGAATCGGCTCGCTACTAAACGACGATCTGCCGCTAGCACTGAGTAAATTGAGATATTCGGCGATCGGGATCATCGTCGACGCAAACTCCGATCTGTCCGCGCGATGGCAGTCCATTCGCGATCGACTTCGCAACGCTGGTTATGACGTGCCGGGCGTTCCCGATCCCGGCGGGACGATCATTCGCGGCCGGAAAACGATCGGCGTCTGGCTCATGCCGGACAACGCGAGCCCCGGAACGCTCGAACATTTCATCGAGCAACTCGGAGCTACTGACGTTCCGCTTTGGGAGTTCGCACGCGATGCCGTGAGCAGAATTCCGGATGAAAAACGACGTTTTGCAAAGACCGCAACGATAAAATCCGAGCTTCACACCTATCTCGCGTGGCGCGAAGAACCAGGCACACCACTCGGTTCCGCCATCGCAAAAAAATACTTCGACGCCCACTCCACCGCCGCCGACTCCTTCGTCACCTGGTTCCAACAACTCCGCAATGCGTAAAACGATCGCGATTCTGCTTCTGCTCCTCGCTTGCGCACAGCAAAGCGTCACGCGCGCTGAGTGGCAGCGCATGTCCTCCGACGCGAAGATGCTCTACGTCAGCTCGCTCGTTGGTGCGGAGCGGGTGAAGGAGGCGAAGGGTGGCGGCGGGAAGAAGTACGAGGACGCGGCGGAGGAATATGTGAAGCGGATCGATGACGCATATGCGCGCGGCGATGAGCGCGATCCGGATGCGATCTTTGCCGGGATGGGGGCGCGATGATCGCGCCGCATCGTCCGCTCGAGCGTTACTACAGCGACGCGGCGCATCGCGAAGAGTTCGTCCGCCGCATCTTCGATGAGACCGCGCCGTGGTACGACAACATCGATGCGCTCACATCGTTCGGCTCCGGCGATCGCTATCGCCGACGAGCGCTCGAACGCGCGGGACTCACGAAAGGCATGCGCGTGCTCGATCTCGCGACCGGCACCGGCG
>DATKFO010000004.1:0-4490 GCA_035544355.1 Thermoanaerobaculia bacterium | reverse complement strand
GCTGATCTGCCGAGCTACCAGCGCGAAGGCAACGTCGAAATCCGCAGATTCTCGAAGGAAATTGGCAATTTTCTCGAGCGTGCGATGCACTTCGGCGAATGGATCGCGCGCATCGTCGACGAACAAAAAGACCTCGAGCTTGCCCATTTTCGCGATCCATGGAGCGGCGCGCCGATCGCGCTCAAGCCACACAAATACGCCGTCGTCTACGAAGTCAACGCGCTCCCGTCGATCGAGCTCCCGTCGCTTTTCCCCGCGATCGCGCCACGCACGCTCGCGAAAATCCGCGAGATGGAATTGGCGTGCTGCAAAGCCGCCGATCTGATCATCACGCCATCGCAGACGACAAAAAAACTCCTCGCAACCGAAGGCATCGACGCCACCGTGATCCCGAACGGGGCGGAAATCGACGCATCGCAAGAACGACCGCACGACGCCCCGCAACGCTACATCCTCTACTTCGGCGCCGCACAGAGCTGGCAAGGCATCGACACGCTCTTTCGCGCCTTCGCACGCCTCGCCGATTTCGAAGACCTCCACCTCGCCATCTGCGCGTCACGCGAATCGAGAGCGTGGAAGCCGTACGAAAAACTCGCCGAGAAACTCGGCGTCGCCGATCGTATCGTGTGGCGGTTCGCACTCGGCGAGCCGGAGCTCGCGGCCTGGCGGCAACACGCGCTCGTCTCCGTCGCGCCGCTCACCGACTCGCCGCGCAACGTGCGCCAGGGATGCGCGCCGCTGAAAATCCTCGAGTCGATGGCGTCGGGCACCGCCGTCGTCGCGTCCGACGTGCCTCCCGTGCGCGAGCTCATTCGCGATCGCCACGACGGCTGGCTCGTCCATCCCGATCGCCCGGCCGAGCTCGCGCGCGCGATCCGCATCCTCCTCGACGATCCCTCCTGCGCGCACACACTCGGCACGAACGCGCGCCGCACCATCGAGGAGCGCTTCACCTGGGACCACGCCACGACCGCTTTGCGGCGTGCATATAAAGGAGTGATGGATGAATGCCTGGCAGGCGCACCGCTCTCTCTCACCTGAACAGAAGCAGATCATCGCCACGAAGACCATCGACCTCAATCGCAAGCCCGATGAGCTGATCCAACTGCTCACCCCCCTCGCCGGATACGACCGCGTAGTCGACAAGCTGCGCACGCCGATGGGATGCACCGGCGCATTCCTGGTCGTCGCATGCATCCCGCTCTTCTTCCTCTTCTCGAGCTCGGGATGGGAGTGGATGTTCGGCCTCATCTTCCTCGCCGTGCTCGCGATCGCGATCCTCGCGCTCACGACGTGGAACTGGACGAAGAAGGTCGACCTCTCCGACAACCTCCGCGGCACCGCACTGCCGATCCTCAACATCTTCCGCGAAGACTTCGCGCGCGACGAGCCGGTGCATCTGCATCTCGATCTTCGCCCGCCGACGCACGTTGAGAAGAAGACCAGCGAGAGCGAGCCGTACAAACACGGCGCGTACTACAAGATCATCGACTGCATGTACGCCGATCCGTGGATGTCGGGCGAGGCCGTGCTCCACGACGGCACCGCGCTGAAGTGGAGCGTCGTCGATTCGATCCGCGAGCGGAAGAAAACGAAACGCAATCCGCGCGGCAAGATCAAATCGAAAACGAAATACACGAAGAAAACCGAGATCGAAGTGCAGCTCGGCATGCGCACGAAGACGTACGCCGTCACCGCGCCGAACGACGCGGAAGTGAAGAGCGGCGAAAAGAAAAACGTCATCACCATGTCGCGCCGCATGCGCAGCGCCGACCTCAATCCGATCAAGCCCACCGCATTCGTCGACCTCGTCGCCGCCGTCTACAAGAACGCGCGCCTGACGCGGAAGGAGGCATGAGTCATGGGACCCTGCATGGCCCGGCGCGGTTTCCTCACCCTCTCCGGCTGCGAAAATCCGGGGATGACGCTCTGCACCTCGTGCGGACGCATGATGTGCACCGAGCACCTCTCCCCCACGAGCGGCTTCACGCAATGCCTCGAATGCGCGAACCAGAACGCGACCCACGACGAGAACGCCACCGACTACGACAACGACTGGTCGTATCGATATCGCCACTCGTACTACGCCCACTCCGGCTACGTCCCGATCTCGAGCAATTACTACGACGATGACGTCCGCTCGTTCGATCAGTCCGTCGGCGACACCGTCGCGGACGACGACGAGGCGGGCGATCCGAGTTTTGGGGACAGTTAGCTCTCAGCAATTTATCCCGAGCTCGAAAAAATGCACCGACTCCTATTCATCACCGAAACCCACCCCCCCGACCGCGGCGGGATGTCCGAGTCGTGCGACCGCATCGCGCGAGGACTCGGACGCGCCGGCGTTGCGATCGATCTCGTGCACTTCGATCGCCGCGCATCGCGCGCGTCGTTTCACGCGACGGCAAGTGGCTCACAACTCCGCTGGCCGCTCGAAGCCGACGCGGCGCACACGATCAATACCCTCTGGAATCGCGTGCAGCAGACGATCGATCTCGACGCGATCACGCACGTCGTCGCGTTCGGCGGGACGCTGCCACTGCTCGCGGCACCAGCATTCGCAGCTTGGATCGGGCGGCCGCTCGTCACATTGTTGCGCGGCAACGAGCTCGATGCGGGTCTCTTCGATCCGCGCCGCCGTCCGATTCTCGACGACGCGCTCCGCCGCTCCGCCGCGATCTGCACCGTCACCACCGCGCACGCGGACAAAGTCGCGGCGCTGCATCCCGGCAACACGCCGCACGTGATCGCGAATGGCATCGATCTCGATCTCTGGGAAGCGACCGACGCCGATCGCGCGCGCGGCCAGGCATGGCGCACCGCAAACGTCGAACCGCATCGCCGCGTCCTCGGCATCTTCGGCCACCTGAAAGCCAAGAAAGGCGTCCCCTTCTTCATCAAGGCCCTCGGCACATCCGAGCGCTTTCACTTGCTCCTGATCGGCGAGCTCGACGAACAACCGCTCGACATCCCGCACACCCATCTCCCCGCAATGGATCGCTTCGATCTCCTGCCGTACTACACCGCATCCGATCTCGTCGTCCTCCCCTCGCACTACGACGGCTTCCCGAACGTCCTCATCGAAGCAATGGCCCTCAGCAAACCGCTCATCGCCTCTGCCGTCGGCGGCATGGCCGACGTGCTGACCGATGGCGAGAACGCATTCCTCATCGCCGCCGGCGATGAGCACGGATGCCGCGATGCGATCGCACGCGCAGCGGCAGTCGACGACGAAACATTGCGCCGCATGGGCGAACGCGCATTCAACGTGGCACGAGCTCGTTGCGACGCGCGCGAAGAAACCCGCCGCTATCTTGCAATTCTCGAAGGAGTGAACCAATGCATCGAACCGCGCTCGTTTTCCTTGTCGCTCTGATCGCCTGCGGCGAACATCCCGCTGCCGATCGCGCCGCATCTTCGTCGCAGTCGTCGGCAACGCCTGCCGCAACAACGTCAGCACCAGCGACAACCACCGCCGCAGCGGGATCGATCGTCGTCCGCGACGCTGGCGGCGCCGAGGTTGTGAGCGTGAAGTCTGAAGCGAACGGCACGATTACGATCGCGTTCACTGCGGATGGCGCGAAGCACACGCTGCAAGGCACAACGCGCGACACCGGCAAGCGCAAATACCACGCGGACAACGGCCCCGTGATCTTCGAGGTCAAGCCGGGCGACGACGGCTTCAAACTGCGCACCGCCGACGGCGCGCTCAAGTGGAAGATCAAGATCAAAGACGACAAGATCAAAGTCAGCGACAACGAGCAGAACGCGAACCCGTTCGAGCTGAAAAAGCGCGACGGCGATCGCGTGAAAGTCGTCGCCCCCGTCGACAAAGAGCTCGGCAACGTGCGCGGCAGCGACGTCGAAGGCGCCGGCGGCAAGAAACTATACAAGGTCGAAGGCGCGTCGACGTACGCATCAGGCGTACTGCTCCTCGACACCATCCCGCCGCCGCAGCGCTACATCCTCCTCGCGGAGCTCGCGACGCGCACGAAGTAATGACGACTTACTACGCGATCGGAGGAGGCCTCGGCCACGCCCGCCGCGCACAACGCGTGCTCGAAGCGCTCGCCATCCGCGACGCGGAGATCATCACGACTGATGACGTCCCGCGCGACCTCGAGCGCAATCGCGAAGCCCATCGCGCCTGGCTTCTCGAGCGATTTCACGACCACGTCATCATCGACACCTTCCCAGCAGGCATCCAGGGCGAGCTCGCAGGCATCGAAAACATCACCTTCGACTACGTCGCGCGCCTGCTCAGATGGGACGAATACCGCAGCGCGGTGCCCTTCCAAGCGCCGCGCTTCCGAACGACCCACATCGTCGAAGAACTCACGAAAGAACACGCAGCCTTCGTGCAAGCGAACAGCGATCAAGTACAGCCGTTGCCTCTCCGGCCAACGGGCCACGATCCCCAGTGTCATCCTGAGCGGGTGGCGGGTGGGTGCGAAGGATCCCCTGCCGACAGAGCGTGTCTCGTGTTGCCG
>DATKFO010000003.1:0-6534 GCA_035544355.1 Thermoanaerobaculia bacterium | reverse complement strand
GCGTTCCTGCGCGGCGACTGGCCGTTGGGGGCGGAGAAGGTTGTGAAGCTGGAGCGCTAGAACGCGTTGCCGGTTGCCGGTTGTCAGTTGCCAGAGGAAGAATCAAGGGCGGCCCGCGGTCCTCTGTCAACCGGCAACTGACAACTGGCAACTCATCAGACCTCCCATTTCGGCCGCTCGCGCCAGCGGTCGTGCATCCAGACCCATTGATGGGGCGCGCGGCGGATTTGCTGCTCGATGATGGTCGTGATCTGCGCGGTGAGCGCGATCGGGTCGTCGCCGCGTTTCGCGGGGATCGGGTCGAGGATGCGCACGAGCTGGCGTCCGTCGTCGAGGCGCTCGTCGAAGATCGGGACGACGGCGGACTCGGTGCTGATCGCGAGCTTGGCGATGCCGATCGGCGTGAGCGCGGGCTTTCCGAAGAACGGAACCTTCGCGCTCTCGGCGCGGATGTTCTGATCGAGGAGCGCAACGAGCATGCTGCCCTTGCGCAGCTCGCGCAACAACTCGCGGGCCGATGATGCCGAGCCGCGATCGATGGTGTGGATGCCGGAGCCGGCGCGCAGCTCGGTGATGAAGCGATTCATGTCGGGATCGTCGCGGTCGCGTTGCATCACGGCCATCGGTCCGAGCGACGCCACCTCTTGCGCGGCCCACTCCCAGTTTCCGTTGTGGCCGCTGACGATGAACACGCCGCGGCCGCCGGCGAGCAATGCGCGCAGCGGCTCGAATCCTTCGCGGATCGTGACCTGCTCCCGCGCGGCGTGATCGAATTTGCGCAGCCACACGATCTCGAACAGCGTCATGCCGAAGTTCTGGAACATGCGGCGGATCGTCGCGCGCCGCTGCGCTTCGTTCCATTCGGGAAATGCGATCGCGATGTGATCGAGCGCTTTGCGGCGCTCGCGGCGCAGCACGTGCCACGCAAACGTGCCGAGCGCGCGACCGCAGCGTTGGCCGATACGCAGCGGGATGCGTTTGCCGATGAACGTGATGGCGGCGAGCGCGCGATACAGCAGGCGCGCTCTAAATGCTTTGAGCGTCGGGCCGGCCACTGGTGAATTCCTGAACGATCGCGTCCCAGTCGCCGCGCTCGCGCAGCAGGCGCTCGACGAGCTCGCGGAACGCGCCGCGTCCGCCGTTCGCTTCGAGCTTCCACGTCGCCGCCGCACGAACTTCAGGCGCGGCATCGGCGGGCGCGGCGGAGATCGCAGCGCGCGCCATCGGCGCGAGATCGGGGAGGTCGTCGCCGGCGTAGAGAATTTCGTCGAACGAGATCGCGAGCCGTTGCGCGAGCCGCTCCGTTTCTTCGAGCTTATCGGCCGCGCCCTGATGCAATTCCACGATGCCCAACTCACGCGCGCGGCGTTGCAGAGCAGGCGAGCTGCGGCTCGTCACGAGCGCGACGATGAGGCCGGCCTTCTGCGCGAGCTTCGCCGCGAGGCCGTCGCGCACGTTGAACGCTTTGATCTCGCGCTGCTCGCCGAGGTAGAGGATGGCGCCGTCGGTCCAGACGCCGTCGACGTCGGAGACGATGAGTTTGATGTCTTTTGCGGGCACTGGATTGCAGCTTATCCCTCAGAAGTTTATCCCGAAGCGTAGCGAGGGATCTTCGGGTGGCACCGCTGTGCTTGTGGCTCGTGCGATCGCGGTGCCGCCCGAGATCCCTCCTCTTCGCTGCGCTCAGAGTTCGGGATGAACTACTTCAATGCCGGAAGTGCCGCTCGCCCGTGAACACCATCGCGACGCCGCGCTCGTTCGCTGCGGCGATCACTTCGGCGTCGCGCACGGAGCCGCCGGGTTGGATGATCGCGCGGACGCCGGCGTCGGCGAGGAGGTCGAGGCCGTCGCGGAAGGGGAAGAACGCGTCCGACGCGGCGAAGGAGCCGGCGGCGGGGAGGATCGATTTCAGGATCGCGACTTTCGCGGCGTCGACGCGGCTCATTTGTCCCGCGCCGATGCCGATCGATTGCGATTCGTTCGTGAGCACGATTGCATTCGATTTCACTTGTGCGCAGACGATCCACGCGAATTCGAGTCCGCGCAGTTCTGCTTCGCTCGGTTCGCGTGAAGTGACGACTTTCCACTCGTCGCGTGATGCGATGCGGTCGGGTGCTTGCGCGAGGATGCCGCCCGCGGCGCTGCGCAATTCCAGCGCGGGCGGCGTTGCATTCGTGGTGATGAGGCGCAGATTTTTTTTCTTCGCGAGCAATTCACGCGCTTCGGCGGAGAACGACGGTGCGACGATGACTTCGAGGAAGAGCTCGGCGGCGCCGCGCGCGCAGTCGCCGTCGAATGTGCGGTTCGCGCCGATGATGCCGCCGAATGCGGACACGGGATCGGACTCGATCGCTGCGCGCAGCGCATCGACGAGCGTTCCGCGGCGCGCAACGCCGCATGGGTTCGTGTGTTTGATGATCGCGATCGCGGGCTCTGCGAACGCGTGAGCGATGCGGATCGCGGAGTCGAGGTCGAGCAGGTTGTTGTACGAGAGCTCTTTGCCCTGCAGCTGCTCGAATGGTTTCCCGTTCGCGTAGAACCCGGCGCGTTGATGCGGATTCTCGCCGTAACGGAGGTCCTGAAATTTCGAGAGCGACAATGCGAGGCGGTCGCTGCCGAGGAAGGTGGCGATCGTCATGTCGTAGGCGCTGGTTTTCTCGAAGACCGCGATCGCGCAGCGCAACCGGAACGCATCCGAAATCGCGCCGCTCTCGAATTCGCGAACGAAGTCCGCGTATAGCGACGGATCGCACAACGGCAGTACGTGCTTGTGATTCTTCGCCGCGGCGCGGAGCATCGACGGGCCGCCGATGTCGATCTGTTCGATCGCTTCGTCGATCGTCACGCCTTCCTTGGCGATCGTCGCCTCGAACGGATAGAGATTCACGACGACGAGATCGACGCGCGGGATGTTCAATCGCTCGACGTCGGCAACGTGATCCGCATTCGCGCGATCGTGCAGGATTGCACCGAAGACTTTCGGCGTCAGCGTCTTCACGCGTCCGCCGAGAATTTCGGGCGCGCCGGACCACGTCGCGATCGGCGTGACGGCGATGCCGGCGTCGCTCAGATGCTTCGCGGTGCCGCCGGTGGAGAGGATCTCGACGCCGTTCGCGGCGAGCGCGCGCGCGAGGTCGACGATGCCGGTCTTGTCGGAGACGGAGAGGACCGCACGCTCAATTTGCATTCAGGAGCAGGTTTCCGCGGGTCATGAGCGATGCGCTGCGCACGTCGCCGCCGGCTTCCTTCCAGATGAAGTAGTAGAGGTTGACGAGGTCGCTCACGGAGCGCGAGTAGCAGACCGACGCGACACCAAAGGCAGTGGACCGGTCGTCGAACGACGCCGACGTGCGGCGCGCGCCGTCGCGGAAGTACTCCTCCTGCAGCAGCGGATAGAACTTCGCGGTGCGCGCGAACGTGCGGTCGAGATAAGTCGCGAGATGGAATCGCGGATCGAGTCCGTAGAACACGGTCGGAAATTTCGGCAGGCGGCTTTCGAGGTAGCGCTCGAAATCATCCTTCGACGTGGTGAGCCGCGGATCGCTGTCGTTGAGATGGAAGGGATTGTTGGCGTCGCCGACGTAGTGCGCGAGCGTGCCGAGGCGTGCGACGACGTTCGGCATCGGCTCGCCGGTGCGGATCGCGTTGATGATGGAGCGCGTCTCGCGCTCGATCGTGTCGCGCAAACGTCCGCGGCGTGAGATCAAAATGAACGTGTGCGCGTCGGCGCCTTCTTCGTTCTGCGCCTTCAACAGGCCGCGCGCGTAGTCGTCTTCGAAGCGATCGATGACGAGGCGAAGATCGGGTGGCGCGAGCGCGGCGCTCTTCTTCGCGATCCGCTCTTCGGACGCAGGCGTCCAGGCGAGCAGGCTGATCGGAAGAAATGTGCTGAGGAGGACGAAACCAACGCGCTTCATTGTTCGCAAAACGATCGTAGCCTATGACCGCGGACTTTGCAGCACATCTCGAAACGCTCTTCGCGTGCCGCAAGTGCCCGAACGTGATCGGCGCGCCGGTCACCGGCGCCGTGCCGGGCGCGCGTGTGATGCTCGTCGGACAGGCGCCGGGACCGCATGAAGTCGAGCATCGGCGTCCGTTCGCATACACCGCGGGACGTCGTTTGTTCGGATGGTTCTCCGAACTCGTGTCGGAGGAAGAGTTCCGTGCGCGCGTGCACATTGCGGCGGTGATTCGCTGCTTTCCTGGGAAAGATGTGAAGAGCGGCGGCGATCGCGTGCCGGACGCGACCGAGATCGCGAACTGCGCGCGTCACCTCGATTCCGAGCTCGCGCTGCTGAAGCCGCAGCTCGTGATCGCAGTCGGGACACTCGCGTCGATGCAGCTCGTCGGCATCGCGCAACTCAAGGACGCAGTCGGCCGCGTGCATCGAATTCGGCGAGGCGGCCGCGCGTTCGATGTCGTCGTGTTGCCGCATCCATCAGGCCGCTCGACCTGGCTCAACAAGAAAGAAAACGCGAAACTGCTCGACGACTCGCTTCGTCTCATTCGCGAACATTCCGCATTTCGGAGGACCTTTTCACGATGATTCTCGCAGCTCTAGTTCTCGCTCAGATGATGCAGTCGCCGTATCCCGGACCCGCGGTCGAACCGCCGGTTTCGCAGACCGTGAAGCAGTTCGTCAGCGACCTCGAAGCGATCAAGGGCGCGGTCACGAAAGAACAGAAGCAGCAGCTGATCAAAGACCTCGACGCGATGGCGGGCGGCGCAACGAAGCCCGACGCGAAGCTCGTCGAAAAACTCGCGGACGATCTGACGATCGCGCTCGCCGAAGCGAAGATGGCCAGCCCGATGGTGCGCACGGTCATCACCGACATCGACAAGATTCTCGACAGCGCCGGTGTTCCATCGGCGGAGGTCAACGCGCAGATTGCAGACGTGCAAATGATCCTCGTCGAAGCGAGCGTCACGCAGAAGCAAGTGCTCGCGGTCGTGAATGATCTGAAGGCGATCGTGGGGACAGCGAAGACGAAGACGCAGCGGCGGTAGATTTTTTGGACTGCGGCGATCGCAATCGCCGCTTTTCGACAGCGGCATGACAGAGCGGCGATTGCGATCGCCGCAGTCCAAACGGGCAGCCGTCACCGTTTTCGGGTCACCGCACTCTCAATGCTCCTCTGGCAATTCGATCGACTGTCCGTGATGGAACACGTTGAGCGGATCCCACGTGGCCTTCACGCGTTGGAGCCGCGGGTAGTTTTCGAGGTAATAGAGAGACTGCCAGTCGCGAAGATCCATGTCCGGATAGTTGATGTAGCAGCCGTCCATCACGTCATCCGGACGCGGTCCCGCCTCGCCGTACATGGCCACATAGAAATCGTTGATCCAGCGCAGGTTCGCCTCCGTCTGTTCCTCGGGGACCCAATACGTCTGGTACTGCAGTTTCATGATCGACGAGCGCTGCGGGATCGCGGTGGCATCGGATGCGACCCGGTTCACCTTGCAGCCATAGGAATCGACTTGCAGGAGCGCCTGCGGATTCGCGAAGTCGTTGTTCAGGTGCTTCCAGATCGTGTCGATCTGTTGTTTCGGAAAGGCCTTCTTCATGTACGCCGATTTGTACTTGCCGCGCTGGTTGGCTCCGGAGCCGTCGAGGGTTTGTGTCGCGTAGAGCCACGGCAGACGTTGGATTTTCATTGTGCCGAGGGGGAAATAGTGACGGCCGATGGCGTGCGTTTGCGGGACGGGTTGTACTCGCAGCCCGTTGCTGTGCATGAAGTCGACGACGTCGCTGAGAGGCTTCGCATCGTCGCCAACGTATTGCGCGGTGAGCACGATCTGCGACGCAGCTTTGTGCGTGAGGTGCAATAGCGTGAAGAGACCGTCATACGGACTGTCGACACCGCTGTTCTGCTCCAGGAACTGGCCGTAGGTCGTGACGAGCCGCGTGAGCTCGTCCTGCGTCATGTCACTCCAGTTCCACGCGAGATTGACGAGGTACGCTTCCGTCGGTGCGGGCGGGAGCTCGTTGAACCAGAAGCGCGTGACGATGCCGAAGTTCCCGCCGCCTCCGCCCTGATTGGCCCAGAGCAGGTCGCGCTCGTCGCTCGAACCGTCGCGTCCCGCAACGACGATCTCGGCGCGCCGGTCGCGCGTGACGCGCACGATCTCGACGGCGTCGAGCCAGTCGATGATCAGGCCGTATTTCCGCGACAGTAACCCATAGCCGCCGCCGGTGATGTGGCCGCCGGCACCGACGGAGTAGCAGGAGCCGCTCGGGAGCGCACGGCCGTACTCCTTGTACAGCGTCCAGATGACGTTCCACAGCGTAGCGCCGGCTTCGACGCAATAGGCGCGGCGGGCGTCGTCGTAATAGACGCGGTTCATCGGCGCCATGTCGACAAGGATTCCGCCATCGTTGCCGACCGCGAAGTTTTCGTAGCAATGGCCGCCGCTGCGGACGGTGAGCCGGAGGTTCTGATCGACGCCCTGCTGCACGACGCGCCGAACCTGTTCGGCGTCGCCGCAGATCGCGATCGATGACGGATGACCGACCCACCGCAGATTGAATCCGCG
>DATKFO010000002.1:0-2590 GCA_035544355.1 Thermoanaerobaculia bacterium | reverse complement strand
CAGCGTACGTAGTGGAAGAAGCACGGCGGCTCGTTGATCGTTTTGGATCGACTTTGGATCTGCGGATGTCCAATGGTATTGGCCCGCTGCGAATCGGGGAAACATCGATCAGATCATGCAGCAAGAAGCGGAGCGATTCGTCGCACGGCACGCACATCGGAAGCGGAATTCGCGAGGATGCGCGCGCAATCCCGTGGTCTAAGCGGAGAGCTCGACTGCGTCATACAATGTTACGCATGACCGTGGATCAAGTTATCACGTCAGATCCTGAGGTGCAGGGAGGAGCCGTCGTGTTCGCTGGTACCCGAGTGTCTCTCAAGAATCTTATCGACCATCTCGAAGCAGGAGATTCGATCGAAGCGTTTTTGGATGATTTTCCCTCCGTCACTCGCGAGCAGGCTGTTGCGGCACGCGAAAACTGTCAAATAGCGGCGACTGCGGTCGCCGTACTCCAGACGGCACCATCTTTGCCACACCCATCCACGGAGGAATCCCGTCATGTCCCGAGTGGAACGGATCGAGCAGCCGAGCAACCGTGGTGACGAGCAGACGCGGCAGTCCGGGCGGGGGAGGCAGCAGGGGGAACGTCGGGGCGATGCGCCGAATGTCGGGCATACGCCGGGGGTTGCCGAGGGCGATGAGCGCGATATTGATGAGGCGCTGAATCGTCGCGGCGAGTTCGAGCCGGAGTGATCAGACTTCGATGCCGACGCTCCGCATCAGCGCGAGCGCGTTGCTCTTGGTGACGACGCCGGGCCGCATGCGGTAGTCGAACGCGACGCGATCGCCCTCGAGGTGATCTTCGAAGTGCACGTTCGCGGCGTTCGGCAATTGTTTCGCGATCTCGGCGAGCGCGAGGTCGTGGGTCGAGACCAGCCCGATCGCGCCGCGCTCGACCAGGCCGCGCACGATCGCCTCCGCGCCGATGCGCCGGTCATGTGAGTTCGTACCGGCGAGAATTTCGTCGAGCAGGAACAAGAGCGGCGCGTTCTCGAGAAGATGGCGGATGCGGAGGATCTCTGCGTAAAAACGCGACGCGCCTTCCTGCAGCGAGTCGTTGATGCGAATCGAGGCGCCGATCTTCATCGGTGCGATCACCATCTTGCGCGCGCACACCGGCCCGCCCGCCATCGCCAGCACCGCGGCGACGCCGACGCTGCGCAGCATCGTGCTCTTGCCCGACATGTTCGAGCCGCTGACGACGAGCAGCCGCTGCGTGTCGCTGAGGATGATGTCGTTCGTGACGCGGCGGTCGCCGGGAATCAGCGGATGTCCGAGCTCGCCGGCGTCGAAGAGCGGGCGCCCTTCCTCGATGATGTCGGGCATCGTGAAGTCGTCGGGATGCTCGAACGACAGCGATGCGAGCGATCCGAGTGCTTCGATCTCCGCGACGGTCTCGATCCACGCGCCGATTGCGCGGCCTGACTCGACGCGCCAGCGTTCGATCGCAAACGCGAGATTCGTAGTCCACAACAGAATCGCGCCGATCGGTGCGAAGAATTGATTGCGTCGCGCGTCGAGCAATGCGACGAGCTTGCGCAAGCGCTCGATTTCCGCCGACGCAACCACGCGACCGCGCAGCCGCGCGACCGCATCGACGAATCGTTGCGAAGTGAAGGACTCGTTTTCGATGCGCATGAGGACGCGGCCGAGGAGGGCGAGGGCGGGCTCGGCGCGTTCGACGGCGGTGAGGATTGGTGTAATGCGCGCGCGCATCCGGGCCGCGAACAGCGCTTCGATGAGGATCACGACGACGAGAGGCCAGAGCGGCACGTTTGCGAACGGGCCGAGGCGGACGACGGCTTGCGGATGCGTGTAGCCGACGAGCTTCGCGATCGCGGAGGGGAGCGAGATCGCGACGATGATGGCCGCGAGGATTCCGAGGGCGCGCGCGACGAACGGCTCCCAGCGCGCGAACGGAGTCGGTGGCATCGCGCCCCACGCGTCGAGCTTCGCCTGCTCGATGTCGTGCGCGACTTCCGCGCCGACGATCGCGACGTCTTCGCGCAACTCGACGCGATCGCGTAATTCTTTGACGGCCTCTTGTCGCGAAACGATTTCGGGAACGGACGTCGACGGACTCGCGAGCCACGACGCGAGCTTGCGCCGTCCTGAATGCGTCACGGCGATGCAGAGCAGCTCGAAGATCGATCCGCGTCCGAACAGATCGAGATCGCCGGAGAAGAGATGGTGCTCGTCGACGAACTCCTCGCCGCTGACGCCGTGCCCGATCCACGTGCCGTCGAGCCGCGCGAGTCCGCGCGTGTAAAACGCGGCCGCCGCTTCCGCGCGCCGCCTCGCGGTGATCACGCGCTCGTGCATCACGAGCAGCGCGATGAAGACCGCGACCGGAATCAGCGCGAAGATCGCGCGCACGAACAGCAGCACGATGGCGATGGCGATCACGATCAGGCGGATCGTCGAGATCATGCGATCGCGCGCGGCGAGTCGCGCCGCGTCGGCGCGCCGCGAAGCCAGTCGTTGCGTGTAGAGCTCGCGTGGGTTCAACATGCGTGCGTAAGGTCATCCTTCGCCGTCTGTACGGTTCTCATGACACAGCCTGGACGTTCCGCGTTCCGTGTTCATCGTT
>DATKFO010000001.1:0-4316 GCA_035544355.1 Thermoanaerobaculia bacterium | reverse complement strand
GGGCTCCGGCGAGAACATCTTCCTCGTCCGCGATGGACGCATCATGACGCCGCCACTCGGGGCATCGATCCTCAGCGGCATCACGCGCAACAGCATCATCCGCATCGCGCGCGACCTCGGATACGAAGTCGTCGAAGGACTCATCCCGCGCGAAGCGCTCTACATCTCGGACGAAGTGTTCTTCACCGGCACGGCCGCGGAAGTCTCGCCGATTCGGAGCATCGATCGAATTACGATCGGTAACGGCCGGCGCGGACCTGTTACCGAACGAATCCAGAAGGAATTCTTCGCCTACCTCGCGGGCGAGATCCCCGATCGCTACGATTGGCTCACTCCCGTCTTTGCTGAAGTGCCGCGGCCCGCACTCGCCGCTCACTGATTTCAATCACCTCATATCTGCCCCCTCTGCTGCATCGAGTAGTAGCGGTGCGCGCCGATCACCAGGTGATCGACGAGCTCGATGTCGATCAGCTTCAGCGCCGCCTTCACGTTGTCCGTGAACTTGAAGTCTTCGTTCGACGGCGTCGGATCGCCGGACGGATGGTTGTGATAGAGCACGACACCTGACGCCGGACAATCGACGGCGAAGCGGATGATGTCGCGCGCGGAGACGACGGCGCGATTCACGGTGCCGACGAAGACCTCGCGGTCTTTGATGATGTGGCGGCGCGAATCGAGAAACGCTGCGCCGAGACGTTCCTGTTTGTGTTGCGCGAACGCGCCGACGAGACGGCGCGCGAAGGAGTCACTGTCGTACGGCAGCTGCTCCTCCGGCTCGCCTGCGGCGATGCGTCGCGAGATTTCGAGCGTCGCGAGAATGCGACTCGCCTTCGCAGGACCGACGCCGCGAATCGCAGCGAGTTGTGCGTGCTCGCACAGCATCAACGCTGAGAGGCCGTTGACGAGCAGCTCGCGCGCGAGCTGAATCGCGTTCTTGCCGCGTGTGCCGGAGCCGATGAGGATCGCGACGAGCTCGGAGTTCGTCAGCGTCGACGGGCCGCGTTTGAGCAAGCGCTCGCGCGGACGGTCGTCGAGCGGAAGGTCGGCGATGATCTCGGTCAAGACTGTGCCTCCAGAATCGCATTGACGATCCGCGGCGTCGCTTCGGCCGCTCTCGCCGGAATCGCGTACGTGCATGCGGAGCTCACGGCGCTCGCCTGCGGATTGATCTCGATCGAGAGCCCGCGAAATTCGGCGACGAATCCCGCGGCGGGAAAGACGACGCCGGATGTGCCGATGATGAGAAGGAGATCGGCGCTGTGAATCGCATTCACTGCACGTACGACAACACTCTCCGGCAGCATCTCGCCGAACCAGACCACGTCGGGGCGGAGCATCGCGCCGCACTCGCAGGAAGGTGGAATTTGCGCAAAAGCGTCAGGGCGCCACGACGTCGTTCCTTCGCGTACGCAACGCACGCGAAAGATGTTGCCGTGCAATTCGAGAACGTCTTTCGCGCCGCCGCGCGTGTGCAGGTTGTCGACGTTTTGTGTGACGACGACGCAATCGGGAATGCGCGCGATCGCGCGATGCGCGGCGTTCGGCTCCGCATCGCGAATGAGCGAACGTCGCCACTCGTACCACTCCCACACAAGTTGCGGATCGCGATGAAACGCCGCAGGCGTCGCGAGATCTTCCGAACGGAAGTTGCGCCAGAGACCGTCAGCGCCGCGAAAGGTGGGAACGCCACTATCGGCGGAGACGCCGGCGCCGGTGAAAACGACAACGCGGCTCGCTCTCGTTTTGCGAATCGCTTCGAGTGCTTCTTCGATCGTGCTCATGCACGAACGAAGATACGCGGGGCGATGCGAGAGCGGCCGCGAAATCTACGGCGCGTGGAGAATCAATCACCCGAGGTGCACAAAATCGAGTGCACGCCGATACGAGCCGGAGTTATCCGCTCGGAATGTTCTGCTCGTTGATCTGAATGAACGCGTCCTTGCGGAGGCTCTCCATGTACGCCTTGAGATCGCGCTGAAACGTCTCGTCGCTCGCGTCGCGGCGCAGGCGATCCTTCACGGACTCGAACGCCGGAACTTCGGACGGCAGGCGCGACTCGACTTTGATGATGTGCCAGCCGGACTTCGTTTCGATCGGGCCGAGAATCGAGCCCGCGGTCGCGGCGAAGACGGCCTTGTCGAGATCGGGGAGGAGCTCGCCGCGTCCGACTTCGCCGAGGTCGCCGCCTTTGTCGCGCGTGCCGGAATCGGACATCGTCGATGCGAGCTTCGAGAAATCAGTGCCGGGCTGCTTCGCCGCGGCGGTGACGTCTTTCGCTTTCTGCTGTGCCTCGCTGAGCTTCGCCGCGGTTTCGGGACGAATGATGACGATCTCGCGAAGGTGCGCGCGCTCGGGCAGGCGGTAGTGCTCTTTCTCGCGATCGTAACGCTCGCGCAATTCGCGATCGCTGAGGTCTTCACGATTGCGGAGCTCGCGGCTGAAGACTTTGTTCGTGATCAGCGTGTCGCGCAGGCGCGCTTCCATTTCGGCGCGCGTAAGTCCCGATTTGCGCAGCGAGTCTTCGAACTGCTCGTCGGTGGAGATGCCGTACTGCTGCTTGAGGCGGCCGACCGCATCCTTGATGTCGGCGTCGGTGATGACGAGGCCGATGCGATCGGCGCGGTCTTTCACGAGCAGCTCGTTGATGATCTCGTTCGGGAGGTTCTTGCGAATCTCTTCCCGGCGCTTCGAAGCGTCCGCGGTTGCGCCGCCGCCCTGCTCGGCCTCGGCATAAGCGTCGCGGAGGCGGCGCTCGTATTGCGTGCGCGTGACGATGCGGTCACCGACGCGGATGACGATCGCTTCGAGAACCTGCGCGGCGGAGGCGCCGGCGGCGACGAGCGAAAACGTAATGGCGAGAATGGTTTTCTTCATAAATTTCCTGCTGTTGACGTGCCGGGGTGACAACAAGTTCCGCGACGGTTTATTCGTTCTCGACCTTCGGATAGGTGCCCGAGTATTTGAACGGGAGGCGGCGTGTGAGGACGGCGATCTGGATCTCGTTGCGGCTGCGGGCGACGAGCTGGGCCATTCGCTCGCGAATCGCGTCTTCTTTCAGGCGCGCGGCGATGACTGGCGCGGCGGATTCGAAGTCGACGATGCCCGGCGCGCGACGCTCATCCACGCGAAAAATGTGGAAGCTCGAATCGGTGCGGATGACTTCGCTGAACTGGCCGGGCTGCAGGCGGAAAATCTCGTCCTCGAACATCTTCGGCAGCTCGCCGCGGCTGACGAAGCCGATGTCGCCGCCGCGCTTTGCATTGGGTGCGTGCGAGTACTCGTTCGAGAGATCGGCGAACGATGCGCCTTTTCTCAATTTCGCGAGGATGTCGCTCGCGAGCGCTTCGTCGTGCACGAGGATCTGCCGCACGTGCACTTCTTCGCCGCTGCGGAATTCGTTCTGATGTTCTTCGTAATATGTGCGCGCTTCGTTTTCCGTGGGATCGGGGACTTCCGCGGTGACGTCGGACATCAGTTTCTGCCGCCGCATCTCATCCCGTTTCTCGATCACCGTCGACCCAGCCTCGGTACGCACCGCCTCGGCGATTCTTTCCGCGGGCACTTCGACGCCGTGCGAGCCCGCGTACTCCGCGAGGATGATCTCTTCGATGAATTGATCGAGCAGCGCGCTCGCGACTTCGGGCGTCATCTGCGCGAGGTCGGTGCCGGTGTTGCGCACGAGGTAGCGCTTGAAGTCCGCGAGCGTGAGCATGCGATCGGTCACGCGCACGATGACATCCGGCGGTGTGGCCGGTTTTTTCCTGCAACCGATTGCGACGATGGTGGCGAGGACGATCAGGAGTGCGACGCGGCGGGCGTGCATGCGGAAGCCGCGCGGAGTGTAGCAAAAATCGTAGGGGCGGCCGCAGGCCGCCCCTAAATCAAACTAATTCACCGCGACCGAGTGCAGCTCTTCACCCGCGCTGGTTGCGCTGCGGCTGAGCGTCACCTCGACATAGTACGTGTTCGTCGAGAAGTCGAACGTGCTCGAGCTGTACGAGCACGTCTGACATTGAATCGCGGCGTTGTCGGAGCTTGAGATCGTGCAGATCGTCGTCTCGTCGCCGGTGCACTGATCGACTTCGATCAGCTTCACGGTCACCGAGCCATTCGCGGAGTTGTCGAGGAACGCGCCGGTGAGCGTGGTCCACGGCGGTGTCTTCGACGTGCCGCTGCCGTAGACGTTCGTGACGCGGTAGCGCGAGACGATGTCGCCGGTCGAAAACGAATTGAACTTCAGCGTCGGGCCGGTGAACGTGAGCTTGAACGCGCCCGCCGGTGCGACGATGCCGGTCGAGCCGGGCATGCTCCAGTCG